>CAYSXF010000329.1:0-3845 GCA_964434815.1 uncultured Lentisphaeraceae bacterium | reverse complement strand
GCATCGGCGAGTTGTTGGCGCGTCAGCGCGCGGCTTTGGGCATCACCACTCATCTGCAGGCAGGACTTCCGACCTTCGACGAAGCGCCGTGGAAAGAGATCACGGACAAGCAGGCCGAGATCCGCGTCTATGCGGCCACGCTGCTCAAAACCAAGGACGCCGCCGTCGGCCCCGCCCGCGTCGCTCTCGACAAGGCCATCAAAGGCCCCCTTCCCGAAGCCGTGGTGCGTCTGACCCGCATGTCCACCGGCAAACCGGACGGCCGCGCGGAGAACGCCAAGCTCGCCGTCGAGGCGCAGAATGCGGTGCTGCGACTCCTTTCGCAAGCCGATGACTCGATGAACAAGGGCGGCGTTTCGCAAGCCGCAGCCGGCGTGCTCGCTATGTTGGAGGGCATCCGCAAAGGACAGGTCGCCAATCTCAACGCCACACTCAAGACCCTCCCAAGCTCGGCGAAGGTGCCGGAGGCAATCATCGACCGGCAGGACAACCTCGCACAGGACATGGAAGCCATGATCGGCTTCTGCCGCTCCGAAACCAAGCAAGTCCACGCCGACGAGGAATTTGGCAAGCTGATGTCTAAAATCGCCGACAAAGCGGTTGAGCTTAAACTCCATCCTGTGATGATCAACATCGCAGAGGTGATGGATTCCGCGAAATTCGCCGACTCGGTGCCGCCGCAGCACAGCGTCACCAACGGCATTGCAGCCCTTATGGATTTCCTCAAAGAGTGGCGCGAAACCGACACCAAGGAGAAGACCGCAGAGGCTTTGGCTGTGATCAAGGACGCCCGTCAGTCTGTCAAAAAGATGGAGGATCTACAGACGCGCGTCGTGGAAGCGTTGCGTGAGACCGGCAGCCAGGGCGACAAAACCGAAAAACTTGACGAAGACCTGCTCCAAGAGATTGCGGAACTCAAAGCGAACATGGCCAAAGCCATGCTGAAAACCGCAACCGACTTGCAATCCCTGCCTGACCTCGACTCGGTCAACGAACTGGTCACCGACACTTTTCAGACATACGAGGAAATGAAGCAGGAAGCAGGCTCCGGCACAAACGCCGTGGTCGAAACCGGTCTTCAGAAGGAAGATTTCCTGCTAGACCTTCTAACCAAAACGGGACAGAAAGCCGACGAGATGGAGATGTTTCTGGTGGCTGCGTCAGACAACGTCAAGCGCAACACTGAAAACATCGACAAGGAAGAGATGAAAGCCCCTATCGGCCAAGTCACCATGCCGGAGGAGTTGCAGGACATCGTTGGCGACCTTCTCGACTCGGAAGACAAACAGCAAAAGGACGCGGATGATTCCACCACCAATCAGGGAGACGCAAACCCAGACTCCGGCTGGGGTATCTCAGAAGGCGAATTCGTGGATTACAACGCATCCGGCAAGTCCGGCAATGACCGCCCCGACCACAAAGATCAAGACGGTCGCTCACAGGTCGGACGCCAGGGCATGTCAGACGGCGAGGTCATGGCCCGCTCAGGCAAGGTTAACGAGGGCGATAAGAATCTCGACAAGCGCCGCACCCAAGACTCCAACCAGTCGGGCGACGTTGAAGAGGAAGGCCACTCTGACGCCGTGGCCACGGGCGGCGGCAAGAACTCCGGCTATTCGCAAGACAAGGGCATGGAGGGAGGCGAAGGCGCAACCCGCCGCGACTCGAAGATCCAAGAATCGAAAGTCGACAACACCCGTGCCCAACTGACTCGCAACGCTGAAGCCGTTTACGCTCAGGCACAACTGAACAACCTGCGGACGTACGACCTCAAGAAGTACATCGCGTTCAGCAAACAGATCGACATCTTACAGAAGCAGAACGCCTCGCCCGCGATGATCGCGGAGCTACACAAAAAGGCGATGATGGCCCTCACAGCCACCTACACGTCCCTCGAAAGCGGCGTCAGCAGCAGCGACATGGGCGCAGTCAGCAACACGGAATCGGGTGATGAAACGGTGGCGGCCTCGCCGGACGAAGCCCCTGCCGAATACCGCGACATGGTCTCCGATTACTTTAAAGCCATCGGCGAAATGAAATGACGCTTAGACAGTTGCTCGGCCGCACGGACACACGATGAACAAAATCATATCACTCCTTTCTCTTAGCGCGCTAACGGCCTTGTTCGCACATGCCGAAGACACATCCGCTTGGGCTGTTCCTGGGGCGTCTCTGCGCGTGGACGTGCGCGTGGACAGTCTGCCGGAACATAAAGAACTCGGCGTGTTCGTCAAAATCCCAGACGGCGGCCAGTTGCCCGGAAAGTACCAGATCCCAGACGTGCGCGATGACGCGGGCAAACCGGTCGAGCACCTGATCGTCGGGCACGACCCCTACGATGCGCTGGGCGTGCTTTTTGCTCAGCCCGATGCGGGTAGCACCGTTCACATCTACATCACGGGTTCGGCCAACCCGCCGCCCAAACCGGCAAACGCGCACCTCATCCCCAGCGTTCTCTACTACACCAAGAACGGGAACGCCAGTCTTGAAGAAGCCAAGCGCATGGCCCACGAGTATCCGCCGGCGAAAGGCGCCAGTTTCGGCACCTGGATGTGTATCGGATCGATGGTCAATCCTTACGGTCCGAACAACGACTTTTCGTCATGGTATGTGGGTGCGATTTACCTGAAGAAAAGGGAGAATATTTACTTCGCCACGGTTTCGGACGCGGGCTCCGAGTTCTGGATCGACGGCAAAATGATCGTCAGTTGGCCTGGCGTCCACACGCGCGAAGGCGGCGCAAAAGGCCAGCATGGCGCATCGGTGGATCTCGCCGAAGGGCTGCACCGCATCGACTACTACCACTTTGAAGAACACGGCAAACAGGAAGCCCAACTGGCTTGGCGCCGAAAAGGAGTCACTGACAAACCTGTCCCCGAATTGGTCACCGACTATGCCAAGTCGGGCTCTGCCTCGATCGCGAGAATCGTGTTCAAGGACGGGCGCGTCGGCGCCGGCATCCGCGGCAACAGCGAACCCAACGGATATTTCTGGACCGGCGATCAACCCCTCACGCTCTTTACCCTCGGTTACACGGGAGTTTCAGCCAACGACAAAGTCACGGTCACATGGGAGTTCGGGAAAAACAAACGCATCACTGAGCCCATCATCGAGTGGCTGGTCTCCGGCGACCATGACCAGATGGCGTACCCCGTCACGCTCGCCGTCTCCAATTCGGCCGGCGTGGCAAGGACTTCTGCACGTCTTTATTGCCCTTGGACGCCGACCGAGCTGTCGCTCGACAAGCAGGGCGACCGGCTGAGCTATCGTAAAGCGCTATACAATATGATCCGCGCGGCCCCCCCGCCCGGCAACCCGTGCGCCGATTGGGTGCCCGACTACTGGAACATTCTTGTTGAGCTGCTGGAGCCTTACCGAGCCGGCCCCATCCTCTACGAACTTTTCACGCGCGGCTTCGATACACTGCAAAAGATACCCGCTGATCAGCGGTGGGTGCTGGAGGATCGTTTCATCGAGACGATCCGGCTGCAGCGCAACGATAAGCTGCTGCTTGACTGGATCACAAAACTTGAGCACAACGAGAAAACCAGCGCCCGCAAGTTCCGCTGGAAAGATGAACGCGTCTGCGCCTATCTTTTCGATGTGAACGATCCGGTGGCCGCAAAACGCGAAGTCGCCTTCTTAAAAGAGACTGCCATGGCCCCGGACCAGACCCAGATCGCCGCGCTACGACAGGGCGACGTCGAACGCGCAATGGGCAACGTCGACGAGGCGACGAAGTTCTACAAAGACGCGCAAGAGCGCTTCCGCAGCCGCAACAAGGTCGGCATGGCCGGCGGGCGGCTCACCTATGTCGGCGTCCGCAAAAGCAAGAAGATCGAGAG
>CAYSXF010000328.1:0-5582 GCA_964434815.1 uncultured Lentisphaeraceae bacterium | reverse complement strand
AAGAGACAGATGCTACACCTCGCGAATTAAAATGCAAGTCGATATTATGTTAGTTCTTCCCAAAAAATTCGCGTGCGCAAGGCTTTGACACTCGCCCGCTGTTTATGAGAAACTAATATCCTCATTTTTTGGGAAGAACAAGAGACTGATACGAGGAGTTTTTGCGATGATGAAGTTAACCAATGAAACGCTCACCCTTGCGGCGAACACGATCCGCTGCCTCGCCATCGATGGCGTGCAGGCCGCAAATTCTGGCCACCCCGGCGCACCCATGGGGCTGGCCGACATCGCCACCGTGCTCTGGCTCAAATACCTCAAGCACAACCCGTCCGACTCCAAGTGGGCTGACCGCGACCGTTTCGTGCTCTCCGGCGGGCACGGCTCAATGCTGCTCTACAGCCTCCTGCACCTTTCGGGCTATGACCTGCCGCTCGACGAACTCAAGCGCTTCCGCCAGCTCGGCAGCCGCACGCCCGGCCACCCGGAGTACGGCCACACCGACGGCGTGGAGACCACCACCGGGCCGCTCGGACAGGGCATCGCCAACGCGGTCGGCATGGCCATCGCCGAACGCCTGGCCGCCGCGCGCTTCAACACGCCTGGCACAGACCCCGTGGTCGACCACCGCACCTGGGTCTTCTGCGGCGACGGCGATCTCGAAGAGGGCATCAGCCACGAGGCCTGCTCGCTCGCCGGCCACCTGAAGCTCGATAAGCTCGTGCTTTTCTACGACAGCAACGGCATCACGATCGAAGGCCACACCGACCTTTCGGTCAGCGATGACGCCAAGAAGCGCTTCCAGTCCTACAACTGGCACGTGCTGGAGATCGACGGCCACAACTACGACCAGATCGACCGCGCGATCCGCAAGGCCACCAAGCTCACCGGCAAACCGGTGTTCGTCATCTGCAAGACCCATATCGCCATGGGCAGCCCGAACAAGCACGACACCCACGAAGCCCATGGGGCGCCCCTCGGCCTGGAGGAAGTGAAGCTCACCAAGCGCGCGCTCAACTTCCCCGAAGACCAGTTCTTCTACGTCCCGCAGGACGTGTACACCCTCTTCGAAGAACGCGCTTCACGCGTGAAACGCGCTCAGGGCAAATGGAAGCGGGTCTTCAAGGATTGGTCGAAAGCCAACCCCGCGAAGGCTGAGATGTGGAAGACCATGCACGCGGACGAACTGCCCGCGGACATCGAGAAGCTGCTGCCGGTCTTTGACCCCGCTAAGCCGGTCGCCACACGCAGCGCCTCGGGCATCGTGCTCAACGCGCTCGCGCAGGCGCTGCCGCAGCTCGTCGGCGGCTCGGCCGACCTCGCGCCCAGCAACATGACGTGGCTCAAGGAGATGGGCGAGATCAAGCCTGGGGATTTCGCAGGCCGCAATTTCCACTTCGGCATCCGCGAGCTCGGCATGGCCGCCGTCATGAACGGCATCCAGGTGCACGGCGGCTTCCGCATCTTCGGCGGCACCTTCTTCGTCTTCAGCGACTACTGCCGTCCTGCGATGCGCCTCGCCGCGCTCATGGGCCTGCCCGTCATCTACGTCTACACGCATGACAGCTTCTATGTCGGCGAGGACGGCCCCACCCACGAGCCCGTCGAACAGCTTGCCGCGCTGCGCTGCATGCCCAACATGCTGGTCATCCGCCCGGCTGACCCGACCGAGACCTCCGCCGCCTGGGTCGCCGCTCTCAAGAACAAGAAGGGGCCGACCGCCCTTCTGCTCACGCGCCAGAACATGAAGGTCATCGACCGCACGAAGCACCCCTCCGCCGCGAACCTGGAAAAGGGCGCGTACACCCTTTGGCAGAGCGGCGAAGGCACGCCCGACCTGATGATCATCGCGACGGGCTCGGAAGTGGAGATCGCTCTCGATGCCGCGAAGCTGATTGAGGGCAAGAATGTGCGCGTGGTCAGCATGCCCTGCTGGGAGCTGTTCGAAAAGCAGAACAAGACTTACAGAGACCGCATCATCGATCCGGACTGCACCCGCCGCCTGATCGTCGAGGCGGGCAGCTCGTTCGGCTGGGAGCGCTACGCGGGCCGCTGCGGCGTGACCATCACGCTGAACACCTTTGGCGCTTCGGGCTCGTTCAAGGATCTGGCGAAGTTCTTCGGTTTCACGACTGAGAACGTTCTGGCCAAGGCTCAGGAGCTTTTGGCCAAGTAACACCAGAGGGATGCGTCGCCATGCACAAAAAGAGGCCGGACGCCATCGCGTCCGGTCTCTTTTTTTGACTGCTCGCTCTTTTTCAAAATTCACTGTTGACATTCGCCAAACGTTTCTATATAAAGAAACACCAACAGCGGACGACAGGCAGCAGAACGCCATCCGCTGAGGATCAGAACCATGACAAACGCTCACAACAAACAGGGTTATTGGCGGTGGCGGTATCGCTCTTTGCGAAGCCGTTGACGGTGTTGTGCGCTACGATTTTCACATTCAGGCAAACGGGAACCGGCGGCTTCAAGAGAAACCGGTTTCCGTTTTTGTTTTACCCGCCCGGCCATTTTCAGTTCAATAGGAGACACTCATGTTACTCGACACCTTTCCTTCACGCGAAACCTTCCGCAGCCTGCTGAAGTCCTCCACCGTCGTGCCGGTGGGCGCAAAGATCTTGGCGGACACAGAGACGCCCGTTTCTGTGCTAGCCCGCTTTGCGCATGACAATCCCAACGTCTTTCTTCTCGAAAGCGCCGAAGGCGGCGAGCGCTGGGGCCGCTACAGTTTCATGGGCGTCACCGCACGCGCCAACGTCACGGTCTTCCGCAACGATGTGGTGATCCGCCAAGGCATCAATGAGAAGCGCATCCCCCACAACCAGGACCCGCTCGCCGTGCTGCGCGACCTCATGAAGCCCTACACGCTCGCCGAGCTGCCCGGCCTGCCGCGCTTCTGCGGCGGACTCGTCGGGTACTTCGCGTATGAGATGATCCACTTCTTCGAGCCGCGCGTGCCGAACACCCTGCCGCCGGAGCGCCCGATGGCCGAGTTCATCATCCCCGACACCCTGCTCATCTTCGACAACACCACGCACACGCTCGCGGTGCTCGCCCTCGCGTTCAAAGGAGACGACGAAGAGGACAAACTCTACGACGCCGCTGTCAGCCGCGTGCAGGAGCTCTTGGAAACCCTCGCTAAGCCCGCAGACGTCGCCATGCACCTGAACCGGCGCACCGTCAAAATGCCCGAGCCCGTCCACGGCCCGGAATACTTCAAGGGCATGGTCGACACCGTCAAAAAGCACATCTACGAGGGCGACATCATCCAGTGCGTGGTCTCGCAGAGTTTCGTCGGCCCCGCGCCGGACGACCTGGTGAGCCTCTATCGCGCCCAGCGCTACGTGAACCCCTCGCCTTACCTGTTTTTCCTAAAGTCACAGGGCTGTACGCTGATCGGCTCCTCGCCTGAGACCATGATCCGCCTCGACAACCGCACCGCCTGCCTGCGGCCCATCGCCGGCACGCGCCCGCGCGGCAAGACCGAGCAAGAGGACCGCAAGAACGCCGACTCCCTGCTGCAGGACGAAAAGGAGCGCGCCGAGCACCTCATGCTGGTCGACCTCGGCCGCAACGAACTCGGCCGCGTCTCGCTGCCCGGCACCGTGCAGGTCACCGACCTGATGATCGTCGAGCGCTACTCGCATGTCATGCACCTCGTGTCGAACATCACCTCCGACATCGAGCCGCAATACGACGCGTTCGACCTCTTCAAGTCGTCCTTCCCTGCGGGCACGCTCAGCGGCGCGCCGAAGATCCGCGCCATGGAGATCATCGCAGAGCTGGAGGACGATCCGCGCGGAGCGTACGGCGGGGCTGTCGGCTACTTCTCGTTCGACGGAAACATGGATTTCTGCATTTGCATTCGCACCGCGATTGTGGAACACGGGCGCCTCACCATCCGCGCGGGCGCCGGAATCGTCGCCGACTCTGACTCCGAATATGAGTACCGCGAAACGGTCAGCAAAGCGGGCGCGATGGCCCGCTCCATCGAATTGCTCAAACTGGTCCAGGAAAAAGAGGCCAAAGCCAAGCGCTCATAACAGGTAGGGACGCCTCCCCGAGGCGTCCGCGGCGTGTTCGGGGAACGCGCCCTACCGGCAAACAGAAGCATAATCGGAGACCGCCATGATTTTGATGATCGACAACTATGACTCGTTCACCTACAACCTTGTGCAGTACCTGCGCGAGATGACGCCCGACGTGGTCGTGCACCGCAACGACGCGATCACCGTGGACCAGATCGCCGAGATGAAGCCAGCCGCCATTGTGATCTCGCCAGGCCCCGGAAGGCCCGAGAACGCCGGCGTCTCGTGCGCCGCAATCCGCGCCTTCGCGGGCACGATCCCGCTGCTCGGCGTCTGCCTCGGCCACCAGGCCATGGGGCTCACCTTCGGCGGCACAATCACCTACGCCAAACGCCTCATGCACGGCAAGACCTCGGAAATAACCAGCGACGGCGAGGGCATTTTCAAAGGCTTCGGCGACCGGCCCTTCAAAGCCATGCGCTACCACTCGCTCGTGATCGACCGCGCGTCCCTGCCCGAATGCCTCGCCGTCACCGCCGAATCCGAGGACAGCGAAATCATGGGAATCCGCCACAAGGAATTCCTCATGGCAGGCATCCAGTTCCATCCCGAATCCATCATGACGCCGGTCGGCAAGCGCATCCTGCGTAACTTCCTCAAACTCGCCAACGTTTAGGTGGTTTTCATGAACTATCCGTCCCTGCTCAAGAAGCTCATTGCCCGCCAAGACCTCACCGAAAACGAGGCCTTCGATGCGGTCACCGCAGTCCTTGCCGGAGAACTCACGGAAGGTCAGATCGGCGCGTTTCTCGCCACGCTCGCGTCCAAAGGGGAAACCATCGACGAAATCGCCGCGGGCGCGCGGGCGATGCGCGGGGCCGCCACGCGCATTCAGTCCCTCAACGCCAACACGCTCGACACGGTCGGCACCGGAGGCGACGGCGGCATGACCTTCAACGTCTCCACCACCGTCGCCTTTGTGGCGGCAGGCGCGGGCGCGACCGTCGCCAAACATGGCAACCGCGCCAGTTCGGGCAAGAGCGGCAGCGCGGACTGCCTCGAACAGTTGGGTCTCAACCTCGCCGCCGAACCCGAGATCATGGAGCAGGCGCTCAACGAGATCGGCATCACTTTCCTTTTCGCGCCCTCGTTCCACCGGGCCATGCGCTTCGCGGGCCCGGTGCGCAAGCAGCTCGGCGTGCGCACCCTCTTCAACCTGCTCGGGCCGCTGACAAACCCTGCGGGCGCGCCCTGTCAGCTCATCGGCGTCTTCGCACCGGAACTCACCGAGACTTTCGCTGAGGTGCTCAAGAAGCTCGGCTCGCGCCGCGTGTTGGTTGTGCACGGCCACGACGGCATGGACGAGATCACGCTCACCACGACCACGCGCTGTTCGGAGCTCAAAGACGGCAAAATCAAAACCTACGACATCGACCCGCTGAACTATTTTGAGGACACCTGCACGAACGCGGATCTTGAGGGCGGGATGCCCGCCGAAAACGCCGCGATCACGCGCGGCATTCTGAACGGCACGATCAAAGGTCCTAAGCG
>CAYSXF010000327.1:0-5600 GCA_964434815.1 uncultured Lentisphaeraceae bacterium | reverse complement strand
CCCCCGCGTTCTGGGTCTGATCCTTGCGCTGGATGATGCGGTGGAGGTCGACGTTGAAAAGGAGCACGAACGCCAGCGCAGTGAAGGCCAAGACCAAAAAAACAATGACTTGGCCGGAGCGGCGCGAACGGGGGGCCTCAGACGGCTGATCTCTGTGCGCGGGGCTCACCAGTTTGCGTCCTCCAGATAGAGGGGATAGTTGCTTTCGATGTCGTAGAAACCTGCGAGCGCGAGGGTCTCGCCCCCTTGCTTCACGTCTTGCAGTTTGCCTTCGGCCATGGGAGCGAGCGAGATGAGCAGGGGGTGGTTCTGCCGCACGGTGACGGTGAGCTTGCCTGGGAGCGAGCCGTCCAGATTGGCAGGCTCGTCGATTTTGACATCGAGCGTGTCCCAGAGTTCGTAATTGAGGATCTGAGACGCCGTCGGATCGTTGACGCTGTCCATGTAGTCGGGCAGGCGCGCGAGCTCCAGTTGCGTGCCGGGAGAGATGGTCGAGGATTTCAGGGCGAGATCCCAGATATCGCCCACGCGGTTGCGGCCGAGAGCCGCCGTGATGGCAGGGTCGACGCCGGCGAATGCCGGTGTGATGCGCTTGCCGCAGGCGGGGATGGCGGCGACGCGCGCGCTTTTTTCAACCATCCACCGGTCAAAGCCTACGGCACGCGCGCGAGCTGCGCGGGTGGCGGCATGGGTCAGCACGGCTTTGGAGGCGAAAAGGTTGGCGTACTGGAAGATCGCGAGAAAACAGAAGCACGCCAAAATGATCACGACGACCGATTCGATCATCGCCTGACCGCGTTTCCGCATAAGCCTCTTTCGGCAATCTGTGTTCTGGGCGTCCATAAGCCAATCACTGGCACCGCTTGGTCATCAAGCCTGCCATCGTCCCGTCCACAGCCAATCGCAGAAACAATCAACTGTCCCGCCGTCGTGCAGCGGGACTGCGAACAAACCGGTGCGGCAAAAGCGGCCGGCCGGAAAGATCACATGCCGGTGCCGTCCGACTTGAGGTTCTTGACTTTGTTCTCGTCGATGCCGTCGGCGATAGGCGCGGCTTCGGCGCCGACATCGGCGTCGAGGGCTGACGTGGCGCCGGCGATCTTGGTGCCTGTGGCTTTACTCAGTTTTGAGAAGAGGACCAGCAGCGTGATGGCGATGAGCACGACGATGATGATGTACTCGACCATGGTTTGGCCGCGGCGGTTATCTTTACGGTTTTTCATACTTGTTTTACCCGATTTCTACCTCAGCGGAACCGGCGGCCTAGGGGTATTCCGAGGCGACTAAGTCCAGTGTCCGATTCGATTGTTGCCTGACCGCGTAGAGAAACAGCGCGAGGATTGAGACAACCGCCAGCATCGCCGCGAACACCACAACGTATTCGAGCGCGGCTTGTCCGGAACGGGCGTCACTTGAACGACGCAGTCTAAACGTCAGGTTTAACATCAGTGAATATCATACAAGGGTGGAAAGAGGGGCGCAACAACTATTGGAGAATTTAGGGGGAATTTAGAAGTTAGCATTTTAGGAGTTAGGAGTTTCAATACCTTTAAATCCTCCTTTGGTGCGATTCAGTTCCAACTAAACTGAATCGCACCCACTGAGGTTGCGGCTGGGCTGGAGACCGTGTACACTGTGCGGCATGGTTAGCAAGGCGAAACAGATTTCGTCGGCGCTGGCGGCGTGCCTGTGGTGCGCGGCTTGGCGCGGGGAGGCGGAAGGTATGATGCGGTACACGGTAAGGCGAATTCCGGCGTCGGCGCTGGACGCTGCGGATTTTTCGCTGGCTGAGGCGGGGCGGATCGCGCAGGCGCGTCCGGAGTCGACGGAGCATCGGCCGGAAACGGCCTTCCGTGTGCTGCACGACGGAACGAACCTATACGTGAGGTTCGATGTGAAAGACCGGTACGTGCGGTCGGTTCAGACGGCGTACCAGTCCCCGGTCTGCACCGACAGTTGCGTGGAGTTCTTTGTCCAGCCCAAGGCGGGCTTCGGGTATTTCAATTTCGAAGTGAACGCGGGCGGGACGCTGTTGCTTTCCTATGTCGAAGATCCGACGCGGACTGAGAAAGGGCTGAAGCGCGCCACGCCGGTGACGGAGGAGTGGGGGAAGCGGGTGATCATCCGGAGTTCGCTGCCGGCGGTGGTGGAGCCGGAGGTGGCCGGACCTCTGGCGTGGCATGTTTCATATCAGGTGCCGCTGGCCCTGTTTGAGCATTACGTGGGCGCGGTCGGACGGGACGGAGCCGTGTGGCGCGCGAATTTCTACAAGTGCGGCGACCAGACGTCGCATCCGCACTGGCTCGCCTGGTCACCCGTGTCGGCGCTCAACTTCCATTTGCCCGCGTGTTTCGGCGAGCTGGTCTTGCAAGGCGGCACTGTCTCAGCACGAGATTAGCTGACGGGCTCTTCGCGCTAAGCGCTGTGGCCATAGAGCAGCTTGACGAGCGCCGGCTTCACCGTGGTCAGCAGGAAATTGATGCGTGCGCCGATCTCGTCGCTGACGGAGGCGTACACGGCGACGGTGTGCGTGGCGAGGACGGAAACGAAGACGCCGAGGGTGATCGGCGTGGTGCACACGATCCAGAGCCCGACTCCCGTCAGATTGAAGAGGTAGATGATGACGTAGGAGAAGAGCCGCCCGTATTCCAGAATATCCGGTTGTCTGACCATCAGGCTCTGGACGGTAAAGGTGACGTGGAACCCCCAGGTGAGGCCGACTAAGAAAAGCCAGACGAGCGGGTAGGGCACGTCGGTGAAGCAGCCGACCAGCAGACGCAGCAGGATGACGAGGATCGTGTAGAAGGGAAAGAAGTAAGGAGCCAGGGTGATGAACATGTTGGTCTTGGTGAGCCTGACGCTGCCGCCTTTGGCCGAGACGCTCAGGTTGCTGACGCGCGCGCCGAAAAGCAATCCCCACAGGGCGTGCGTCAGTTCGTGGGCGACGACATAGACACGTACCGGACTGGGCAGGAAGAACCACATGCCCAGCCATAGGAAGTAACCCGTGAGAAGCCAGATCGTCTCAGGGGAAATCAGCGAGCCGGAACTGGGAATGCGGCGCAGGATGTCGAGCAAAGCCATGGTGACCGCCACGCAGAGCGGCATCAAGGCTGCGCCTGTCAGAAAACGAAACAGTCGTAACATAGCCGGCAAATCCCTTCGGCGGGGAGCCGCACTTGGTTCATGCGGCGCTCCGCAACTTCGACCTTTTCGAGTAGGGACTCTTCTTATATCATAATTGCCAAAGATGCGCCAACTGTGTCGCACGGGGAAAGGTCAGTATGAGACAATGGGGATGGAGCGCCGGCTTTCTGATGGGAACGCTGTCGGCGGTGTGGGGTCAGCCCGGCGAGAAGGCTTCCAGCGGGCTATTGTGCGTCAGCGGAATTTATCCGCATTTGGCCATGTACAATAACGAAGGCGAGTGCGGCACAGGGGCGGTGGTGCCGTGGCAGGACCGGCTGTGGGTGGTCACCTATGCGCCGCACATGCCGAAAGGGTCGAGCGACAAGCTCTACGAGATCGCGCCCGACCTGAAGCAGACCGTCCGGCCCGAGAGCATCGGCGGCACGCCGGCCAACCGCATGATCCACCGCGAATCGCAGCAGCTTTTCATCGGCCCGTATGTGATCGGCAAAGACCGCGACGTGCGCGTGATCCCCTACACCAGCATGTTCGGGCGGCTGACCGGCAACGCGCGCCACCTGGCCGACCCGGCGGGCAAGATCTATTACGCCACGATGGAAGAGGGCTTCTACGAGGTGGACGTGCACACCCTCGGCGTCACGCAGCTCTGGGCCGATGAGCAGTTGAAGAAGCGGGCGGGGTCGGGTAACGCTGGCAAGAGCGCGGTGCGGTTCGCCGACCTGCCCGGCTATCACGGCAAGGGGCTCTACTCGGGCCAAGGCCTTCTGGTCTATGCCAACAACGGCGATCACGCCCAGGCGGCGCTGACTGACCCGACCGTGCCGTCCGGCTGTCTGGCGACGTGGGACGGCAAAGCCGGTCAATGGACGGTCGAGCGCCGCAACCAGTTCACCGACGTCTCCGGGCCGGGCGGCATCGAAGGCAGCCCCCATCCGGAAAGCGACCCTGTTTGGAGCATCGGCTGGGACAACCGCTCGCTGATCCTGATGCTCTTGGATCACGGCGCGTGGCACGCCTACCGCTTGCCCAAAGGCAGCCACAGCTACGACGGCGCGCACGGCTGGAACACCGAATGGCCGCGCATCCGCGAGATCGGCGAGCAGGATCTGCTGATGACCATGCACGGCACCTTCTGGCATTTTCCAAGAACCTTTTCGCTCAGCCAGTCGGCCGGCATCGCTCCGCGCTCGAACTACCTGAAGGTCGTGGGCGATTTCTGCCGCTGGGGTGACAAGGTGGTGCTGGGCTGCGACGACAGCGCCAAGTCGGAGTTCCTCAACAAGCGCCGCGCCAAGGGCACGATCAACGGGCCGGGGCAGTCGCACTCCAACCTCTGGTTCGTCGATCCCGCGCGGCTGGACGGCCTCGGGCCCGCCATTGGGCGCGGCGCGCTCTGGATGGGAGATTCGGTGAAGGCCGGCGTCGCGAGCGATCCCTATCTCTTCTCTGGCTATGCCGCGCGAAGCCTCGCGCTGGCGCACGGCAGCCAAGCGCCTGTGCGGTTCGCCCTCGAGATCGACCGGGCGGGCGACGGCACGTGGGCGGCGCTGCGCGAAATTGATGTCGCCACTGGAAAGCTCACGACAGTGGTGTTCGGCGAGGTCGAGCGCGGCGCCTGGGTGCGCCTGGTGCCGCGGTCCGCCGCGTCCGAGGTCTACGCCTGCTTTCAGTACGCGAGCCCGGACACGCGCCAGCCGCAGGCGGACGCCCGGTTCGCAGGGCTGGCGACCCCGAAGACGCAGAGCGGCCTCGGCGGCATCGTGTACGCGCGGGGCGACAACAAGCGCACGCTGGCGCTGTCGGCCGTCAAGGCGGGGCCGGACGGCGTGAAAGACGTTGGTTTCTACGAACTCGACGCGGCGCTCAAGCTCGTGCGTTTGAACGATCCCAACGGGGTGAAGTTCGCGCAGAAAGGCTACGCGTTCAACGGCGCGGGCCTGGAGATCGACGCCGCCTCGGCGGTCATTACGGACGACGCCAAGAAGCGCTGGCGCTTCCCCAAGGCGGACGCGGCCTACGACGCGCCGGGGCTCTGGGGCAAAGAGCGGCTTTGCCGCGAGGTGTGCACCGAGCGCGACGTGCTGAACGTGTGCGGCACCTTCTACGAGCTGCCCGCCGAGAACGCGGGCGGCTTCGGCAAGGTGCGCGCGGTGGCCACCCACGGCGGGCGCATCCAGGACTACTGCTCGTACCGCGGGATGCTCGTGCTGTCGGGCGTCGACGCGGCGGCAGGCGCGTCGGAGCACATCGTGCGGTCGGAGGACGGACAGGCGGCGCTGTGGGTCGGCGTGGTGGACGATCTGTGGGCCTTCGGCAAGTCGCGCGGCCAGGGCGGCCCGTGGAAGGACACGGCCGTCAAAGCGGGCGAGCCTTCCGACGCGTATCTGATGACCGGGTTCGACAAGAAGCTGTCTCTTATACACATCTGACGCTGCCGACGAATAGAGAGG
>CAYSXF010000326.1:0-5602 GCA_964434815.1 uncultured Lentisphaeraceae bacterium | reverse complement strand
GATCGAAGGCCGGCACCGGATCTCCCGCCAGCGCCAACCGAGGCGGGGAGCCGATCTGCCTGACCAACGCGGAGGCTCTGGAGCGTTTGGGCGGCATCGCGGATCTGCTGCTCTGCCACGACCGCGAGATCAACCTGCGGGCCGACGATTCGCTGGCGGTTATTCAGAGAGGCGCTCCGCAGCTCTGGCGGCGGGCACGAGGTTACGCGCCCAACGCGATCCTGCTGTCGCGCCCGCTGAAACGGTGCGTGTTGGCGATGGGCGCTGAACTCAAGAACACGGTCGCGGTCGGGTTTGAGGACCGGGTGGTTCTCTCGCCGCATGTGGGCGACTTAGAGACGCCCGAGGCGCTGGACGGGCTTGAGCGCGTGGCACGCGCCCTGCCGCAGTTTCTTGAGCGCCGACCTGATGCGGTGGCGGTGGACTTGCACCCCGACATGCACGCGACGTTGCTGGGCCGCCGTCTCGCAGTCGAGAGCGGTTTGCCGGTCGTTGAGGTTCAGCATCACCACGCGCATGCGGCTGCGGCGCTGGCCGAGCACGGCGAGGAGTCCGGGCTGGCGCTTGTCATGGACGGCACGGGCCTGGGGCCGGACGGGACGGTGTGGGGAGCTGAACTGCTCGCGATCGATCCGTCAGGCTGCCGGCGGCTGGCGACCTTCGCTCCGGTGCCGCTGCCGGGAGGGGATGCGGCTGTGCGGCGTCCGGCGCGGCAGGCGGTCGCGCGGTGGGTGGATGCCGGGGTCGAGCTGACCGACGAGCGGCTGCGGCGGCTGGGAGTCACGCCAGAAGAGGGTGCGGCGTGGCGTCAGCAGTGCGTCCGGCGGCTGAATGCGCCGCTGACCCATGCGGCGGGACGCGTGTTCGACGCCTTCTCTGCCGTGCTGCGGATCGCGCCCGAGACCGTCACTTACGAGGGGCAGTCCGCGATCCGGCTGGAGGCTGCGGCGCGGCGTTCGCTGCGGAACGCCGTGCCGAGCCTTCCTTTCGTGCAGAGGGAAGAGGGCGGAATGCTGGTGATCGATTGGGCGGAAGCGTTCGCTTTGCTGGCGGATGACCGTCTGATAGCCGGCCGCGAGTGCGACTGGGCATATGGGGAACATTGCTCCATTGCCGACGCGGCCTTGGCAATGGTAAAGTATGGGTTAGAGCGAGAAGGACCCTGCTCCGTGGCCTTGAGTGGGGGCGTGTTCATGAACCGGATACTGACTGACCTTGTGGCGCAGCGTTTGGAGGCTGTGGGAGTAAGCGTCCTGTTGCACAGGCGGGTGCCGCCGAACGACGGGTGTATCGCCTTGGGACAGGCGGTGGTGGTGGGAAATAGGCGATCTTAAAGGAAGACGACATGTGCTTAGCGATTCCGATGAAAATTGTTGAGATCCGCGATGACGGCAAAGGGGTGGCCGAACTGGAGGGAAGTCGCCATGTGGTCGACCTTTCGCTGGTTACCGGCGCGCGGCTAGGCGTCTACGTGATCGTTCATGCGGGCTATGCCATTGAAACGCTAGACCAGGTAGAAGCAGACGCCACGTTGGCGCTCTTCGCAGAAATCGTTCAAAGCGCAACGTCCGGAACAGAGGGCCGGTTATGAACTACATTGACGGCTTCAGAGATCCCGACGTGGCTGCGCAGTTCGTGCGGCTCATCGCGGAGCAAGGCCGCGAGCTAGCTGCCAATGGCCGGCACATGCACATCATGGAGGTCTGCGGCAGTCACACCATGGCGATCGGC
Source organism: uncultured Lentisphaeraceae bacterium (assembly GCA_964434815.1). GTDB lineage: Bacteria > Verrucomicrobiota > Kiritimatiellia > RFP12 > UBA1067 > CAYSXF01. The sequence continues at coordinate 3,871 of CAYSXF010000326.1, read as the reverse complement.
CGCTACGGGATCAGGCAGTTGCTGCCGGCAAACGTGGAGCTGATCAGCGGGCCGGGGTGCCCGGTCTGCGTGACTGATCCGGGGTACATCGACGCGGCCATCGCGCTGGCCGGTCAGGGTGCCATTCTCGCGACGTTCGGCGACATGATCCGCGTGCCTGGGTCGGATTCGGACTTGACCGAGTGCCGCTCGGCTGGTGGCTCAGTTGAGGTCTGCTATTCGCCCAGCGCAGCGGTCGATCTCGCACGCAACCATCCTGACCGAGAAGTCGTGTTTCTGGCGATCGGTTTTGAGACCACGATCGCGCCGGTGGTGAGCCTTGTGGGCGAGGCCCAGTCCGCGGGCGTGAGTAACCTGTCGCTCCTTACGGCGTTCAAGCTCGTGCCGCCTGCGCTGCGCGCGCTGCTGACGGACAAAGAGATCAAGATCGACGCGTTCCTCTGTCCGGCGCACGTGAGCGCCATCATCGGGTCGAAAGCGTATGAGCCTTTTGCGGCCGAATTTCATGTGCCCTGCGTGGTTGCCGGCTTCGAGCCCCTCGACATTTTGTATGGCGTCCACGGCATTCTCGGTCAGGCGCTGAAGAACGAAGCGAGCGTTGAAAACCAGTATGCGCGCGTGGTCAGGTCCGAGGGCAATCCCGTGGCGCAGGCTCGCATCGCGAAGTATCTGGAGCCGGTGGACGCGTCTTGGCGCGGCCTCGGCGTGATCCCTGCAAGCGGACTTGGCCTGCGGCCGGAGTTCGCCGCGTACGATGCGGAGAAGAAGCTCGGCGTGCCGGTGCGTCCAGGCCGGTTGCATCCCGGCTGCCTGTGCGGTGAAGTGATCAAAGGCAAGCTGCGCCCCACGTCGTGCCCTCTGTTCGGCAAGGCGTGCAACCCGGATCATCCGGTGGGACCTTGCATGGTGAGCGCGGAGGGAACCTGCGCGGCCTATTTCAAATACGGTTTGCCGGGCGAACGGCAAGGAGGCGGAAAGTGAGCGCAGACGCAGTGGTACAATTGGCGCACGGTGGCGGCGGACGGCTCACGCGCGAGCTGATCGAACGTGAGATTGTGCCGCGTTTTGGAAGCGGTCCTTTGCGCGGCTTGCCCGATGGAGCGACGCTGCCGTCGCCGGGTGACCGGCTGGTCTTCACCACTGACAGTTTCGCGGTTCAGCCTTTGGAATTTCCTGGGGGCAACATCGGCCATCTGGCGGTGCACGGCACGGTGAACGATCTATCCGTCTGCGGCGGCGATCCGAAGTGGCTTTCGCTGGCGCTGATCATTGAAGAGGGGTTGCCCTTCAGCGTGTTGGGGCGCATCCTGGATTCTGTGCGCGCGGCGGCCGACGCTTGCGGTGTGACCGTGGCGACCGGCGACACCAAGGTCGTGGCGCGCGGGCAGGGCGACGGACTGTATGTCAACACGGCGGGGATCGGCTCCGCCTTCCCCGAATTCGTGCTGGGAACTGAGCGGATTTGCGAAGGAGACTGCGTGTTGGTCAACGGCACGCTGGGCGACCACGGCATGGCCGTGATGTCGGCGCGGCAGAACATGGATTTTATCAATGGCCCCGTGAGCGATACAGGCTCCGTGCATCGGCTAGTAGGAGCTGTTCGCGCGTTTGGCGCGGCTGTCCGCTTCATGCGCGACCCGACGCGCGGGGGCGTGGCGACGGTGCTGAATGAGATGGTCGAGGGACGCGAGTTGGGCATCCTTCTCAAAGAGCGCGACTTGCCGCTGGCACCGGCAACGAGGGCTGTCGCGGAGATGCTGGGCATCGACCCTCTGCATGCGGCCTCCGAGGGGCGTCTGCTTCTGATCTGCGACCGCGATTCATCGTCCGCGATCCTAAAGCGCTGGAGGGCGCTGCCCGAAGGCGCAGGCGCCGTGTGTCTGGGAACAGTGACCCGCGACAAGGGGCGTGTGGTGATGGAAACGGTGACGGGTGGGCGTCGGCTCGTCGACGTTCCGCGCGGCGAACTTCTCCCGCGAATCTGCTGAACCTGAAATAGGGAGACCTTGCTATGCATGAACTTTCTGTAGCACAGGCGCTGATCGAGCAGGTGGAGGCTGCCGCCACAAAAGAGAGCGCCTTGCGTGTGGTCCGAGTTGTGATTACGGTCGGTGCGCTATCCGGCGTGGACGCCGAGGCGATGCGATCCCTATTTCCGCTGGTGGCGGAGGGGACGGTTGCGGCAGGCGCTGAGCTTGTCATCGAGCAGGTGGCGGTGCGCGTGCGGTGCCGCGACTGCGGGCATGAGGCGCCGGCCGAGGCCGAGTTGTTCGTCGGGTGCGCGGCGTGCGGTTCGAAGAAAGTCGAGTTGTCCGCAGGCCGCGAACTCAACATCAAATCACTGGAACTTGAAGTCAACGAAAGGTAGGCGGCTATGTGTAAAGATTGCGGTTGCGGAATTGATCCCGAGGCCCACACTCACAACGGAGTGACACATTCCCATCCCCACGCCCACGGGCAAGAGCATTCCCATGAGCATCCTGTGTCGTCAGCCGTCGAGGCGCGGACGGTCGTCTTGCAGCAAAAAATCCTATCGAGAAACGACGAGCAGGCGGAGCGAAACCGCGCTTGGCTGAGCGAGCACGACGTTGTGGCCGTTAACCTGATCTCATCGCCGGGGTCGGGCAAGACCTATTTGCTTGAGCGGACGCTGGACGGGCTGCGAAGCAAGGTGCCGTGTGCCGTGATCACGGGCGACCAGCGTACCGACAACGACGCGCGCCGGCTGATGGGCAGGGGCGCGCCGGTGAGGCAGATCGAGACCATCAACTCCTGCCACCTCGATGCGGAGCAAGTGGGCCGTCTGTTGCCGGAGATCGCTGGAGGCGGCGTCAAGCTGCTCTTCATTGAAAACGTTGGAAACCTTGTGTGTCCGGCAGCTTTCGATTTGGGCGAGAACTTCAAGATCGCGCTGCTCTCGACGACCGAGGGCGAAGACAAGCCGGTGAAATATCCGACGCTTTTCTCGACCGCGCCTGTGGCGGTGCTGACCAAAATGGATCTGGCGCCCTATCTGGACTGGGATGTGGCGTCATGCCGCGCCGCACTGCGCCAGGTGCGACCAGGCGTCTTCATTTTCGAACTCAGCGCCAAGACGGGCGTCGGCATGGATGCTTGGCTGGATTATCTGACCAAGCTGACGGAGTAGTCCTGCCTGCGCCCTGCGCAGATTATTCTTCGACGCGGACATCATCGCAGTTGGGCGTTTCGAAGCGAAGGACGGAGGGCCGCCACTGCGGGTAGGCCTCGGTCCTTTCCAGCTTATTGCTGGCGAAGGTCAGGCCTTGGACGCCGTACATGCTGAGGATGGCCGGGTGGAAGTGGCGGATCGTGTTGCCGGTGATGCGGATGTTTTTGTTGTAGCGGCTCTCGGTGCGGAAGGTGGGGTCGATACCGGCTCCAACCTCGATCAGCGCGTGGCCCCAGACGCCGTAGTTGCAGTTGTCGAAAAGGTTGTTGCGGATCACGCAGTCGCTCACGCCGGCTTGCTCATACCAGAAGCGCGCGTCGCCTTCGAAGAGGATCGCCGAACCTGCTGTGTGGAAGGTGTTGCTCTCCACGACGGTCGGTCCGCGGGAGTTGAGCAGGATGCCGCGCGCGCGGTTGCCGCGGATGGTGCAGCCGCGGATCGTGAGCGCCGCGTAGTCATCGATGGCGGCGAGAGCGTCGCCGATCGCCACCGTTTCCGGCAGAGGCGCCTTGAACGTGAGACGCGTGTATTCCTTATTTAGCCGCTCCACCTGTTTGACGACCGGGTATGCGTAGGTGGTCAGCGCGGGGCCGTTGACCAGCTCAAGCTTCTGGCCTTTGGTGATGAAGTCGAAGCCGTACTGCTGAGGATGCACCAGTTTGACATCGACAATGGCAGGTG
>CAYSXF010000325.1:0-5604 GCA_964434815.1 uncultured Lentisphaeraceae bacterium | reverse complement strand
GCATACGAGATTTCTGCCTGTCTCGTGGGCTCGGAGATGTGTATAAGAGACACACATAATGCGGCGTGAGAATGATCCACTCCGCGCCGATCGCCTTGAACTCGTCGCGGATGCGGCCGTAGCGCTGGTACACGCCCGCCTCGTTGAACCCCGCGTCGTTCACGAATTCGGAGACGATCAGATCGGGCTTGAGATCCAGCACTTTCTCTTTGTAGTTGTGCGCGCTGCCCGCCGGCTCGTTGCGGTAGCTGTCGGTGTTGCGGCCTCCCCACGCCTCGGTCGTCAGCACAATATCGGCCTTAGGATAGCGCGCCCGCAGCCGCCGCACGAACTGCTGCTGCCACCGGTTCGCGTCGGGATCGGGAACGAAACGGCCGTCCGTGACGCTGTCGCCCCACGCCAGGACGCGCACCTTGCCGCCCGCGCTGAGCTTGGCCATGGTCTTTGGGATGAACTTCTCAGCAGGTGTCGGCGACGCCTTGGGAGCTTCGGGATAGGCAGCCTCCAGCACGGGGAAGAGATTCGCCTCGGCCAGTTTCGCCAGCCGCGCCGTCACCCAGATGTTCGCGAGCCGCGTTTCACCGGCAGCCAGCGCAGGCTGCTCCGGATTCGCCACATGCGGCACGCCCTTGCGCAATTCGATCTTCTTGTCCGCCGTCAGCACCACCGCGTCCAGCCGCATCGTGCCATAGGCGTAGCTCGCGTAAACGGGCGTCGCCTCGCCAATCTTCCCGCCCTCCAGCCGACCCACGCACCCCCACGTCAGCTCGGCCTCGTAATCCTTGCCCCGCTCCAGCGCCGCGCCGCCCGGTGCCGCGCGCACCACGAGTGACGCCGGATCCATCGCGTGCCTGACCGAGCACTCCTGCGCCCGCACCGCGGCGAGCTTCGCGCCGCGCGCATACTCCGCGCCTTTAGGATTGAAGACCGGCAGCCTACCGATCTTCTCGTCTGTCACTTTGAGCGTCTCCGGAACGTCCACCGTCACAGTCGCCGCCAGTCCGTCCTTCTCGACCTTCACCTGCCAGTCGCCTGTCAGCGTCAGCGCCGCAGGCGCAGCCGAGACCGCAGCAGCCGCCGCGCACACCATACTACAAACCAACGCTCTGTTCATAACCTCTGTTCCCCTGATTGCCGTTCGCACCCTGCTATTGATTGAGGAGCGAGACGCCTTCGCGTTCCGGCCGGCGCGGGAAGCCGCACTGCTCCTCATTTCGCAGTGCCTCGTTGATTAATCCGGATGACTGGGTCAGGCCGTTCCGGCAGTGCTTGCGGATGTCGCCGCCGCGTCTTGCTGTCTCTTCATCGCGATCGCTGGCGCTAGAGAAATGAACGGCTGTCCCGGCAGCGCGAGCGACGCAAGGCCATATCCCGACCCTACGAGACCATCCCGCCAAAGCTCCTTCCCGGAGAAAAGGTCCAAACAGCACAGTTCCCCCTTTGTGTGCGCGTAAACGCGCGCTTCGTCTGCGATCAGCGAAACGAAACCCCCGCCCATACCCGAGCCTAGGTCAGCCGCCCACAGACGCTTTCCGGAAGTTTTGAGAAAAGCGATGACGCTCTGCTTAACGCCGATCAGGACGATATCTTCCGCTTTCACCATGCCACCTCTCTTTCAGCCCATCATTGAGAAAAGTCTGACACGTCCGTCAGAACCCGTCAAGTCAAGTGCGTTAGCACAGGATTATTGTTGTTTTTTATCATGAAATTCCTTTATGCCTTCCTCACGGTATGCGCTTGAAGGCGGGCGTGACTGCGTTGGTCGGCACCGCGTTGGTGGGTATGGCGTTGGTCGCGGCGAACGCGGCGCCTGCCAGTTGCAGCGGACTTGTCTGCAGGTCGGTGGTCATCCGGCGGGGTATTTCCTTGGCACGTTCGCGCTTCGCCGCCTTGGCAGGCGCGGACTCGAAGGAGGGGATGCTGCCCGCAGGCGCGGCTGCGGCCGACTCGGGGTTAGCGCCTTTGGCGGCAAACGCCTTCCGGGTCACTTCACGAGCGACCTCGGCATCTTTGATCCGTGGGAGGGAGAGTGCCCTTTGCTCGGCTGCGGGCAGTTCGGGCAGGTCGACCGGAGCCGCCGGCAGCGCGATCCGCTCTGGGGCCGGCGATTCGGCGGGGATGGGCATGTCCGAGGCTGCGCCTTTCGGTTCCGTCGCTGGGGCGAGCGTGGGGGCCGGTTCCTCATTGGACCGAAGGAACGAGATGTAGGTTACTGCGTTGGGATCGTTGGAGGCTGGTTGGGGACGGTGATGCACGACGCTGACGAGCGCGAAGAGCGTGCCGAACGAGAGAGCCAGGATCGCGGCTCGCTTCAGTCCTTCGTGCGGCCGGTGCAACAGCCACGCCCAGCGGCTCGGGCGGGCGGCGGTGCCGCACCGAACGATATCGGCCGGAATATTCAGGTCGCGGTCTTTGTCAAGGCCGCTGCGCAGCGGTGTCAGCACGCGCGACAACTCCTCGCAGGCGGCGCGGCAGGAGGCGCAACCATCGAGATGGCGCGTCACGTCTTGCTGCTCTCCGGGAGACAGGTCTCCCAGTAGCCAGGCGGTCAGTTTCTCTTCAAATGGGCACATGTTGCGCCTCTTTCCTCACGGCGTTTCACTTCCGCGGCGAGCGCTTTGACGGCGTGGTGCAGCAGGTTGCCGACATACCCGCTCTTCTCGCCGACGATCTCGCCGATCTGATCGTAACTCAAACCCTGCTGCAGGCGCAGCAGCACCACCTGTTTCTGGAGCGCGGAAAGCACCCCGAGGCATTCCAGCACCAGCCGCTCCTGTTCGTCGGCGCCGTTGTCGAGAAACAGGCCGCCGTCGGTTTCGCAGTCGTGTTGCTCAGCGTAAGCGGCTAGCAACCTCTTTTTGCGCTCCTCCGCCCGGATGAGGTCCACGGCCTCGTTGTGCGCGACGCGGAACAGCCAGTTGCGCACCTCGTCGTTCGGCGCTTCCGGCGGCGGCACGCGCCGCGACAACTTGACCAGCGTGTTCTGCACCGCATCCTGGGCAAGGGTGACATTGTTCAGTAGGCGTGCGGCATAGCGCAGGAGCGGGGCCTGATAAGCCCCGATCACCGACTTCAAGCCGGACTGCTCTTTGATGTTTCCAGTCACGTTTATTAAAATAGCACAGAAACAAGGAAGCTTGAAATATGTAAGTGGCGTAAATGACCTCAACGTTGAAAAAACCGGCTAGAGATTGTTGACCAGCACAGGAACGTCCCCCTTTTCCGGCTGCGAGGCCAGGCTTTCTTCTGGCGGCTTTGTTGCCGCACTTCCCGTCGTTGGCAGGTTGCGGTAGTAGACCATCAACTGGAGCGCCGCGAGGCAGGTGTCCATCACTGGCCGGTCGGTATGGATATCTTGGTTGACCCACCAGCCGATGTCCGCGTCGCGGCCCTTGTCGTCCTTTATGGCGCCCTTTTCAACCTGCTGGGCTTTCAAGTAAAGCGCCGTCATTTCTTTGTTCCAGTCAGCCCACGTCTTCCCTCCCGCATGGAATTTGGCCTGCGTAGCATAATAACAGGAGTACTGGATCGAGCCGCTGACGGGGCTTTTTGCGTCGAAAGAAGGCCTCCAGCCATCCATGAGGGCAAGCGATTTCCTCACCTCGGATGCGCCGGACGCGCCGAGCAACTGCATGCAGAGCGTGCCCACGCTGGTGAGCCCGCCCTGTCCCGGAGCCGTGTAGCCGAAGCCCCCGTTCGGATTCGCGTTTTTCTGGAAACCCCTCACGGTCAGCTTGATCGCCTTGTCTAGCCCGTCCGCATGGAGCTGGGCAAGTTTGGCGGCCTTGAGCGCTTGGGCGCACCAGCCCATGTAGGAGGTGTCGTCGCGGTATTTGCCGTCCTCCTTGCTGATATCCGGGTCCATTCTGTAGTTCCATCCGCCGGTCGGGTGCTGGCCTTTGATGATGGGCAAAAGGGCTCTTTCGGCAGCGTCCTTGACGTTGGGATTGAGCGTCATGCCGTACGCTTCGCAGAGCGCATAAGTGGCGATCGGATGGGCATATTCGTTCCCGTCCACCCCGTTGAAGCGCCCGTCCGGCTTCTGGCTTCCGATCAGGAAACCGAGCGCTTTCTGAACCGTTTCGCCGAACTCGGGCGAATAGGAAGGACGCTCATCGTGAGCAAGAAAAGCGAGAAGCGCGAGGCCGGTCATGGCGATCTTCTGCGATTTCCAAGAGCCGTCGGCCTGTTGGTTCTTTTTCAGCCAGCGCAAGGCCCGCAGAACCGCGTCTTCGGTCATCTGGTCTCCGCCACTTTTGGCGAGCAGAGTTACCCGCACGTCGCAGCGCCGCGAGTCGCCTGTGATTCTTTTAAAGACACGGATGCTATTGATTGGCTGGAGCGTTTCGACCGTTGCTGGCAGCGGGCCCGTCTGTGGCGTCGGAATCGCCGGCTCAACGCTGACCCTGGCTTCAGGAGCGAAGGCTGCGACGTCGATAGCCGCGAGGGTTGCCGCACCGACGGATGTGGAGTCCGCCGCCGTATCTGGTTTCACCGGATCTTCGATCTTGTCTGCGGTCTGTTCCTTGGCGGGAGCCGTCCACTGAACCTCGTAGAGACGCTCCCGATTTACAGGGTCAATTTCGAACAGCAGCAACAGGCCGAGGGCCAGGGCGGTAAGCAACATCGCGGCTGCCTGGGCCGACAGGCGCTGCATATCCATGAAGGCGACACGGTGTTCGGGTGACGAGCGGGGCTTTCGAATGTTCCTGATCATCGTCAGCAGCCGGCACGGATAGCTCGGCTCGAAGTAGTCGATATAGCGTTTTCTCATCTGGATCATCGCTGTGTTAGATGTGCTCATGGCAGGTCTCCTTTCGCCTGATTTCAACTTAATTACGTCTGTCGCACCGATTGTCTTACATGGGAAAGAGAACAAACGTTGTTTAGCGATGAGCCATCTCTCACAGCATGAACACAATACACCTTGCTCCTGCATGATGAGGAAGGCGGCACACGCTCCACAAAGTATTTTTGATAACGGTTATTCCATCATGACCCAAATTTTGCTAAATTTAATTTATTGTTATTTTGTAGTTGGTAAATTGGAGGTGCTATGAACATGACAGGAACGTTTTTTCAGAGATATTCGGCATTTTTCTCTTCGGCAATCGCTTGTCTTGTGCTGACACTACCCCTCTCCGCGCAAGCCGCGCAACGCACGTGGACGGGCCTCGGCCCCGACGCCCTTTGGACAACTTCCGCCAACTGGGACAGCGGATCCCCCACCGCCGCCGACACCGCAGTCTTCGCGGGGACCGGTAACGGCAAGACCGCCGTCACGCTCGGCAGCGGTGCCACCGCCGTGGGCCTCACCTTCACCCCGGACGCCGCCTCTTACATGATTGGACTTCCAAGCGAGACGCTGACCCTCTCCGCCAATGCCACGCTGACCCTCTCCGCCGGTTCGGCCAACAATCAGAGCGTCGCATCCACCCTCCTCGCCGGTGGCAACCTCAACGTGTACAATTACGAGCCATCCAAGAGCCTAACCCTTAACTATACCAACAGCGCCATCCGCAACATCTATATCTACGGCAACGGACCAGTCACCTTCGACACTGTCTCTTATACACATCTCCGAGCCCACGAGACAGGCAGAAA
>CAYSXF010000324.1:0-5610 GCA_964434815.1 uncultured Lentisphaeraceae bacterium | reverse complement strand
GTTGGGACGCCGCGCGTTTTCCGAATCCTTCGGTGTGTCGGGCTTCGACGCGGACTTCGAGCACTTCAAGCGCCTGGGCGACTGGCTGTTGGTTCACGGCGTCAACTTCATCAATCCTTGCCAATCCTGGGGCACAGTTCGGGGCGCGCGCAAGCGCGACTACCCGCCCACCCTCAGCTACCAGCAGCCCTATTGGCGCTACAACAAACTCTTCGAGGACTTCTCGGCTCGCCTGTGCACCTTCGCGACGGTCGGCAAAACCGAAGCGGACATCTGCGTGCTCAGCCCCATCGAATCGGACTACATCGAAAAAGCCCAGAGCCTCTCCGACCCGCGCGACGCGGCCCTCGATAAGCTGCTCAACGCCCTGATGCAGACGCACCGCAATTTCGACCTCGGCGACGAGCAGATCATCTCCGAAATCGGCAAGGCCGAGAACGGACGCTTCGTCGTCGGCGAAATGGCCTACCGCGTCGTGGTGCTGCCGCAGATGCTGACCATCCGCGCTTCGACCGTCGCCCTGCTCAAGAGCTTTGCCGCACAGGGCGGCACTGTTCTGGTCGCGCAAAAGTACCCGCTGCTCGTCGACGGCGTCGAAAACTCCGCCGAACTCCCGTCGCTGAAAGCCATCGCGCCGCTGATTCTGACTGATAGCTGGCTCGCCGTTCTCAATGCGAAAACCCCGCCCCTGTTCACGCTGCGCGGCGCGAACGCCGAAAAGGTCTGGACGCACCTGCGCTCCGTCGAGAACGGACATACGCTCCAGCTCTCGAACACCTCCCGCCTCGAAACCCAGACCCTCGCGCTGCGCTTCGCCGACCGCAGCGCCGCGGTCGCGCTCTGGAATCCTGTCAACGGCCAGTGCCTGCGCCTGAAGCCCGAAGCCGACGGCGCCTATGTCCTCGCTTTCGCGCCCGCGCAAACGTGGATCGCAAGCTTCGGCAAAGTCGCGGAAGGCGTGGCCTTCGACGCCACCTACGCCCTGCCCGGAGAGCGCCGGGAGATTGCGAAGCTGACCGGCGCGTGGCAGGGCAAGCGCGTGGATCCGAATGCGCTCACGCTCGACTACGCCCGCGCCTCGAAAGACGGCGGCGCCACCTGGAGCGCGCCCGAGCCGGTGCTCGCCATCTACGACCGCTTCGCGCAGAGCGCGCCCTACAACGGCCCGCTGCAACTGAAGTACGAGCCCGAAATCGCGGATGTGCCCGCCTCCTGCAAGCTCGCCGTCGAGCAGCCCGAGATGTATACGTCGATCACGGTCAACGGCAAGCGCGTGACGTTCGACGGCAAGGACTACTACACGGACTCCACCTTCCGCACGACGGACATCAACGGGCTGCTCAAGCCCGGCCGCAACGAGATTATCCTCGCGCTGAACAACGTCTCCGCCGTGCCCGCCAGCCTCAACGCCCGCACCCGCTACGGCACGGAGCTTGAAAGCGTCTACCTCGTCGGCGACTTCGCCGTCAAAGCCGTGCCCGCCGACAAACCGCTCACCGACACCTACCGCAACCAGGAGGGCGTGCTGGAAAAGAAGCCGGTCAACAGCTTCAAGCGGTTCGCCATCACCAAGGAGGGCGACACGTTCAGCGGCGATCTCGCGCCGCAGGGCTACCCGTTCTACGCAGGCGAATTCCAGCTCGACAGCGTTATCGAACTCAGCGCGGTCACGCCCGGCAAGCGCTACCTACTGTCGTTCCCCTCCTTCGAGGCCGTGGTGGTCAACGTGACGGTCAACGGCCAGCCCTGCGCGCCGCTCTTCGCCAGCCCGTGGGAGGCCGACGTCACCGCCGCGCTCAAGCCCGGCAAGAACACGGTGCGCGTCTCGCTCACCAACAGCCTGCGCAACCTGATGGGGCCGCACCACCACAAGGGCGGCGAGCACGTCGCCGTCGGCCCCGCCACCTTCCGCGCCAACCACTACTGGCCCAACAAGGAGCCCGGCGAGAAGGATTGGTACGACGCGCGCCTCGGCGGCAACGCCAAGGTCTGGCGCGACGACTACTACATGATCCCGTTCGGCCTGCTGCAACCGCCCGTGCTGGTGCAGGCCGAATGAACGCAGAGGGCAAGACAAGGCCGCGAGTTCAACACTTCCATCCCACACCCGTTTAAGCGCAAGCGGGTTCATTCATCAGCAGGGTGAAAAGAAAGGGGTCTGACGATGTGCAGTGACGCTCCAGCGGGAAAGGACGATATCCGCCGCCGCGCGTTCATGGGTCATTTGACCATCGGCGGGGCTTTATTGCTTGCGGGCCGGCCGGAAACGGGCGCTGCCGGCGAGGAAACAATGAGGACAAAGCTGGCCAACGATTTCCGTGCGAAGCTGCTCGCGTGTTTGGGAGGGCCATGGCCGGCGCCGTGCGAGTTGAAGCCCCTGTTGCGCGAGACGATCCGGAAGGACGGTTATCGCATCGAGTCCGTGTTCTATGAAGTCGAGCCGGGCGACCGCGTGCCCGCCATGGTCTTGGTTCCGGACGGCGTCGACGCGGCTCATCCGGCGCCGGCGGTGGCTGTCTGGCATCAGCATAACGGCGAGTGGCACTTGGGCAAAACAGAGCCCGCCGGGCTGGCCGGCAATCCGATGCACCACACCGGCGTGGCGCTGGTCCGCGAAGGCTACGTGGTGCTGTGTCCCGACGCGCTGTGTTTCGAGGAGCGGCAGAGTCCTGTCATGAAGGCCGGCGACTTCGAGCGGTTCGAGTTCCTGCGCTACGTCGTGGCGGGAAAGTGCATGGCGTGGAAAAACATCTTGGATATGCGCCGGGCCATCGACTATCTGTGCCAGCGGCCCGATGTGGACAAGAGCCGCATCGGGTGCTACGGGCACTCGATGGGATCGACGCACGCCTGGCTCGTCGGCCCGTGGGAACCGCGGCTGAAATGTCTGGTCTGCAACTGCTGCCTGCCCACGTACGCCGCCATTCACCGCAAGCATCTCCTGCACTGCTTTCCGAACTTTATACCCGGCCTGTTTCAATTCGGAGACACCCCGGATATCGCCGCGCTGATCGCGCCGCGCCCGCTGCACATGAATTTCGGCGAGGCCGACGGCGGGAGCCCGATCCAGGAAGTCCGTGAAGGAATCCAGCGGATTGCGGGGGCTTATCTGGCGACAGGCGTACCGGAGAACTTCAGCACCTTTATCGAACCGGCGACAGAACATGTCCTGTCGCCCGAGATGTGGCGGCGCACGCGCGACTGGCTTGCCAAACACTTGAAGTCTGGCGCGACAACGGCATGATCCCCTTCGGCCCATGGCGCTGATCGGTTCCGGCTCAGGTTAAACGATCCACTTATTAGTGTCCGAGTTACAGAAAGAGGAGGTTACAATGAACAATGCTCACCGCATGCTTCGCACCGGGTTGATTCTTGTTCTCGCAGTGATTGGCCCGCACCTTTTGGCCGCGCCGCAGGGCGAGGACAAAGCGAGGCTCATGGCGCGAGGCTGGCTGCGCGTCTCACAGAATGCTCCTCTGCACGACCGGCTAGTCTCGGAGCCCGGCGTAGCCGAACCCATCCGGGTGAACGGAAAGACGGTGGGCTTTGTCTTCGCCCTGTCCCCGTGTGGCTTCATCGTGACGTCTGCCGACGACACGGTCGAGCCCGTGATCGCCTTTTCCCGAACCGGACACGGCGTGACTGCCAGCGGCAGCCCTCTGGCGGCTTTGCTTCGCAGCGACCTGCCCCATCGTCTCACCTCTGCCCCAGTAGGCCGCGTGACGCTGTCGGTCCGGCCTATTTCGGCATTCTCGGGCAAATGGGCACTGTACTCCGAGGCCGCAACCGCACAAGACGTCTCCCTGCTCTCCAACAACGGCCTCTCCGGTTCGCCGTCCGACCTGCGCGTCGCCCCGTTTGTGGAGACGCGCTGGGGACAGTCCACGGCCGACGGACTGCCGTGCTACAACTATTACACACCAGACCACGATTACTGCGGCTGCGTCGGCACAGCCTGGGCGCAGCTCATGCGCTACCACCAGTATCCGGCCAACGGCATCGGTCTGGTTGCGCACACCATTCAGACCAACGGCGTGTCTCTGTTAGCCGCCACGCGCGGCGGCAACGGCATGGGCGGGCCCTACGCGTGGTCGGATATGCCGGCGATACCCAGCGGCACCTCCTCCGATGCCCAGCGTTCGGCCATCGGCGCGCTCACCTATGACGTCCTTGTCGCAGCCAGCACCCTCATCAACGGCTCTTACATCAATTATACGCCAACCAACACCTCTGCCTACATGCCGCCCGCGGTGATTACCAACACGTTCGGCTACGCCAGCGCGTTCCGCTTCGATCCCACAGTCGACCGGACGAACGCCATCAACGCCAATCTGGATGCCCGCGTCCCCGTGCTCATCGTCATCCCCGGACACGCCGTGATCTGCGACGGCTACGGCTTCCAAAGCGGCACGGCTTATCATCATTTGAACTTGGGCTGGGACGGACAGGAGGACGCCTGGTATACGCTGGACAATATTCAGGCCGGCGCCGATATTTTCACAAGTATGCAATACATTTATGCCAACATCTTTCCCAGTGCTGCAGGCGAGATCGTCTCCGGCCGCGTACTGACCGACACGGGGCTTCCCTGCGTGAATGCGACCGTCACCCTCACGCCGGGCAACCGCACAACGCTCACCGACAGCGCCGGCATCTTCGCCTTCCGCGGCATTGCCTCCGGCTCTGCGGTGACGCTCACCGCAGCCGTACAAGGCTATACGTTCGATCCCAAGAACGTGACGCTTGGCGCTTCGCGGAACTTCACGAACCTCTGCGGCAACTGCGGCGCCAACGATATGACAGGCACAAAGAACATCACTTTCAAGAGAGTTTCAGGCACCATCACCAACAACTTGGGCGAGGGTCTTGCCAATATCAAAGTCGTGTTCAGCAACGGCGGCGGCACCAACCAAACGGACAGCAACGGCCATTTCACGCACTCGCTGCGGACCGGCTGGTCCGGCACCATCACCCCGATCTCTTCGTCCGGCTTCTTCGCGCCGACCGAATATCAGATAACGGACCTCCAGGAGGACACGGCTGGCTTGGACTTCTTCGGCACGCTCATGTGCTTCGTCAATGCCTCTGCGACCGGCGATAACAGCGGCTCCTCGTGGGAGAACGCCTACACGAACCTGGCCAGCGCGCTCGATAAGACACCCGCCAACATCGAGATCTGGGTGGCCTGCGGCACCTACAAGCCCGGCAGCCTGCGCGACAGCTCTTTCGTCTTCAACCTGGGTCAAATCGCCTATGGCGGCTTCGCCGGCACCGAGGCGCGCCGCGAGCTGCGCGATTGGCGCAAGAATCTCACCGTGCTCAGCGGCGACATCGGCATCCTCAACGTCGTCACAGACAACTGTTACACCGTGGTGCGGGGTGGTCGGGATCGGGTTGCCGCAGGCGCGCGGATCGATGGCTTCACGATCACCGGCGGAAACTCCGACTGCACAATCGATTACGGCACTTCCACCGAATTCGCACGCGGCTTCGGCGGCGGCGTCTATGTTTGCCTCTGGGACTATCCTTCCACCGAGGCCGCCTCGTTCGTCGTGGATCACTGCGTCTGTCTCTTATACACATCTGACGCTGCCGACGAATAGAGAGGTG
>CAYSXF010000323.1:4228-5619 GCA_964434815.1 uncultured Lentisphaeraceae bacterium | reverse complement strand
CCCAAGTGGCCGACGATCGCGCAGGTGCTCAAGCCCAAGGGCTATGCGACCGCCGTGTTCGGCAAGTGGCACATCGGCGATCAGCCAGAGACGCGGCCTCCCGCGCGCGGCTTCGACGAGTCGTGCGGCCTGATGTACTCCAACGACATGTGGAAGAATCACCCCGAATCGCGGAACTTCGACGCCTTCCCTCTCCAGTTCTGGGAGAACGGGCAGATCGCGATCGAGGATGTGAGCAAAGAGGAGCAGACGCACCTGACCCAGTGGTACACCGAGCATGCGGTGGATTTCATCCGGCGCAAAAAGAACCAGCCCTTTTTCCTCTATGTGCCGCACAATATGCCGCACGTGCCGCTCGCGGTCGGTGAGAAGTTCCGAGGCAAGTCCGGCGCGGGGCTTTACGGCGACGTGATGCTGGAGATCGACTGGTCGGTGGGCGAGATTCTGGGCGCGCTGCGCGAGACGGGCGTGGAGGGGAACACGCTGGTTTTCTTCTCCTCCGACAACGGCCCGTGGATCTCCTATGGCAACCACGCGGGCAAGACCCCCTACCGCGAGGCCAAAGGCACGGGGTTCGACGGCGGCACGCGCAGCGCCTGCACGATGAAGTTTCCTGGCCGCATCCCAGCGGGAACCGCATCAGATGCGATGCTCAGCACGATCGACATGCTTCCGACGGTCGCGCGGCTGGCTGGCGCGGCGCTGCCGCCGACTCCGCTCGACGGCAGGGACGTCTGGGACATCATCACAGGCAAGCCCAGCGCGACGAATCCCCACGCTTACTATTCGTTCACTACGGGTGACGCTTTCGAAGGCATCACGAGCGGCGACGGCCGCTGGAAGCTCCATTTGCCGCACAGTTACCGCACGCTAGCCGAAGCAGGCAGGGACGGCATGCCCGGAAAATACCGTAAAGCGCAGATCGGCCTCTCGCTTTTCGACATGCAGGCCGACCCGTTCGAAACAACCAATGTGATCGAAAAACATCCGGACGTGGCCGCCCGGCTGCAGGCGCTCGCGGAACAGCACCGGCGGACATTCTTCGCGAAGAAGAACCAAAGGCGGTTAGCGCCCGCACCCCAAAGGTAGGGACGCCTCCCCGAGGCGTCCGCAGCGCGTGCCGGGAACGCGCCCTACCCAATGCCGCTCCTGCGCTCCTGCGATGGCGCGTTACGCGCCCTTGACGATCGTCGTCGCCGCTTTCAGAATTCCGGCCACGTTCGCGAGGTCGGACGGCACGATCATCGTGTTGTTGGTCTTGGCCATCTTGCCGAACTCGGTCAGGTACTGCTGGGCGAGCTGCATGTTCATGGCGTAGATACCGCCTTCGCCGTTGATGGCCGACGCCACCATACGAATGCCGTTCCCCTGAGCCTCTGCCACCAGAAGGA
>CAYSXF010000323.1:0-4218 GCA_964434815.1 uncultured Lentisphaeraceae bacterium | reverse complement strand
GGCGACCGAACTCCGTGATGTACTGCTCGGCCAGACGCAGGTTGATGGCGTTCGTGCCGCCGGGCTCCATGCAGGCCTTGGAAATCTCGCGCAGACCGGTGGCGGTGGCGTTGGCCACCAGCATGATCTCCTGCGCCCGCCCCTGGGCCTCATTGATGCGCTTCTGCTTCTCGCCCTCGGAGATCGCGATGGCCTGCTGCTTCTCGCCCTCGGCGCGGTTGATCTTGGCCTGGCGGTCGCCTTCCGACTCGGCGATCAGCGCGCGCTTCTCGCGTTCGGCGCGCATCTGCTTCTCCATCGCGTCGCGGATGGTCTGCGGCGGCGTGATATTCTTGATCTCATAGCGCGTGACTTTCACGCCCCAGGGATCGGCGGCTTTGTCCACCGCCTCGACGATCGCCGCGTTCACGAGCATGCGCTCCTCGAAGCTCTTGTCGAGTTCCAGCTTGCCCATCTCGCTGCGCATGGTGGTCTGAGCGAGCTGCACGGTCGCGAACATGTAGTTGCCGATGCCGTAGGAAGCCTTGGCCGGATCCATCACCATCAGGTAGAGGATGCCGTCGACCTCGACCGCGATGTTGTCCCGAGTGATGCACTGCTGAGGCGGCACGTCGATCGCCTGCTCCTTGAGCGACTGCTTGTAAGCCACGCGGTCGATGAGGGGCACCAGCAGGTGCAGTCCCGCATCGAGGGTGCAGTGATACTTGCCCAGACGCTCAACGATGTAGGCCTGCCTCTGCGGCACGATCCGCACGCATTTGAGAATCGTAAAAACCACGGCGAACGCAATCAGTAATCCAATGAACTGTCCCATTTTCCGCTCCTTCTTTTCCTGATGTCCGACACATCCGACATCACTGTGAAAACTAAACCTCTTCGACTTTCAGCGTGAGATTCTTCTTGCCGAGAATACGCACCGAGCGTCCAGCCGGAATTTCCGAAACCGCCTCCGCAGTCCAGTCGCAGCCGTTGAACGCGACGCGTCCCGGTTTGTTCGGCGCAACAGCCTCTGCCACAACCGCCAGCCGGCCGGTGAAACTGTCGTCCATGCTCTCCGAAACCTCTTTCTTGCCTTTAAAGACCTTTTTCATGGCATTCCGCAACAGGAGGATATAGATCACGGAGAAGGCGGCGAAGACCATCCACTGCACCCCCTGGGGGAGCGGACAGAGCCAGACGATCAAAGCGACCGTCAGCGCGGACAAGCCGAAAAACATCGAAATCAGACCGGGGGCTGTCACCTCTAGGATGAACAGCACGATCCCAAGGATCAACCAATAGACAGGCGTCATCTGCATTCGACCGAGTCCTTTCAAACAGTGACTGAAAACAACATTGTTTAGTAAAACACGTCACCGGACGGTTGGCAAGGAAAAGCGATGGGCGCGCGCGCACGATTTATTTGTGCCAACCTGGTGGCGCGAGGTTTTTCCGTCTGTCTCCGGCTATTCCAGCTTCGCCATAGAGACCACTTCGCCCTTGCTGTTCTTGCCTCTGAGCATCCAGACCGAGCGTCCGTCGCGCATCTCTTTTTTCGGCGGAAGTTCGTAGGTGTCGACGAACGCCGCGCTGTCGACGATCAGTTTGCCGCTGTCCACTCGCCATGACCCGGACCACTTGAAATTCCCGCCGGACGCCGAAAATGTGCTGTTCTTCTCGATGGTGACCAGCACGCCATTCTGCATATGCCATGCGCCTGCCAAAAGCTCTATTCCCTTCTTGGTCTCCGCCTTCTCGCCTTCGAGCTCGGCAGACAGCTCCTTGATTTTCGCGTTGATGGCGACGGCCGAATCGAGCTTACCCGCATGCGTCTCAGAATTCATGACCGCCGTCAATTCTGTGATCGCCTTCTTCTTGGCCTGAATGACCGTAGCCTCCATCCTAGCCACAGCCTGCTTCGCCGCTGCCGGTAACTCCGAAACCTTCTGCGCGTTTGCGCTGAGAGCCAGCGCCACCGCAGCACACCCAACGAACCATCTGTTCATCACAAACCTCCTTTTTTATAAGATACACCGAACACATGGGTTCCGTAACGTAAAAAGTGAAATCACCTCTCTGACGCGAACAGAGGGGTTGCAGAACAGACGGAATCCGATATACTCGTAGCAATTAAGGATCTTGACATGAATACGCCATATGTTCGCCAGACACTGGGGAAGTGCCTCACAGGCTGCCTGATCGGACTCGTTTGCACCGCCTCGGCCGCGCCGATCTTCCGTGCCGACAAGAACTATCCCAATCTCGGTTTGCGCATCCGCGTGCTGGGCAACTCCGCACCCGAGCCGCTCGCCATGTATAAAACCTATACGTATACTTTCACGCGCGGCGAAGAGACATTCAAGCGCGACATGTTTGACCCGCACGAACTCTGGTACGCCACGCAGCACGCTGGCCAATGGCGCGACGAGGCCAACAATCTCCTGATCCTCGGCCGGCCGACCCAGCTCTTCCCCTCGTTCCCCGCAGAGCAGAAACATGTGTTGCGCGAGGATTTCGACAAGGCGATGGTCGACCCCGCCATGGTCTTCGACCCAACCAACTCCGAGGCTCTCGTCACGTGGGTAAAAGCCTTTGCCTCCTGCACGCCGAAGACGCCTGAGCCGCTTCGGATCCAATCGTTCAGTCTTGCCACGGCGATATTCTTCCCGGTCGAGGAGTCCTCCACACTCGTCTACGCCTTCCGCGTCAAAATCCGCAAAATCACCGGCCAAACCGCCGTCTCGGACTGGTTCTGCGCCGTCATTAAAATCGCCGACGGCACATTGAAATCGAGAGTCCGCAAAGACTTTGAGGCGCAGTTTCTGGCGAGCGTGACCGCCTTGCCTCAGACCGGCGCGGTAGCCACCGCTGGCGTGCAGCCCAAAGCCCTCAACATTGCACCGGCCTCAGGTAAGACGCCCGCTGCCGTCATCCCCGACCACCCCAGCCGCACGGCCGCGCGAAAGAGCATCGCCAACATGAAGGACTGGTGGTACGCCGAAACGCCCGAGTACATCTTCCTGTCGAACATCCGGAACACAACCGGCAAGTCGCTCGTCAAAGAGTTGCAGGCGGCCATGCCCGCTTTGCGCGGTGCCTTTGCCAAACTCATCCCGCCCTTCGAGACCACCGCCGATGTCAGCGTTGTCCGCATCTGCGAAACCGAAGAGGAGTATAAGCAATATGTCGGCAAGAGCATCGAGTGGAGCATCGGCGTCTGGAACCCCAGCCAGCGCGAGCTGGTGATCCTCTCGCAGGGCAAAGACAAAGAGAAGACCATGGACATCATCAAGCACGAGGGGTTCCACCAGTATCTCTTTTACGCGTGCAACATGATCGAGAACGCCACCTGGTTCAACGAGGGCCACGCCTGCTTTTTCGAAACGGCGACGGTGGACAGCAAAGGGCGCGTAGAAATTCCCGAAAACGCGCGCGTCCGCCACCTGCTCGAGAACCTGGACACCGCAGCCAGAAACATCCCCAAGGTGATCCGGCTCAGCCATAGCGATTTCTATGGTAAGACCGAAGAGCAGCGCTCGCTCAACTACACCACCTCCTGGGCGCTCATCTATTTTCTGCGCAAAGGCGCACCCTCCGAGAGGCTGACCGCCTACGCCTCCATTCTCGACACCTATTTGAAAACGCTGGCCACGACCAAAGATGCCGACGCGGCCACCGCCGCCGCTTTCGACGGCGTCAACATGAGCAAGCTTCAGAACGATTTCACCAACTTCTGGAAAAGAGGCCGCGTCGCCGCCCACCGCTACGACCCGCTCGCTGACAAGAAGCCACCGACCGTCTCCCCGTCGAAATGATAGCTGCTGAGGTTCCCTTATGGACACTGAAAGCCCCGCGCTGCAACTGAGCCCGCTCGAAGCCCGAATCCTCGGCTCGCTGATCGAAAAAGAGGTCACGACGCCGGAGTATTACCCGCTCACGCTGAATGCGCTGCTCGCCGCCTGCAACCAGAAGAACAACCGCGCGCCCGTGTTGATGCTCGACGAAGAGACGCTCGCACGCGGCATTTACAGCTTGCAAGAGAAGCACCTGCTCGAGTCCTTCGCCGGCGCCAACGCCCGCGCTCTCAAATACCGCGAGCGCCTCACCAGCCGCCTGGCCCTCGCGCCCGACGAACGCGCCGTGCTGTGCGAACTGCTGCTGCGCGGGCCGCAAACCGCAGGGGAACTGCGCGCCAGGGCTGCCCGCATGCACCCGTTCAACGCGCCGGAAGAGGTGCAG
>CAYSXF010000322.1:0-5621 GCA_964434815.1 uncultured Lentisphaeraceae bacterium | reverse complement strand
CCCTTCCTTCAGTTTCAGAATCTCCTGATGCTGGAACCAACACAGCCCAAGCAGCGCCACCGCCGCTATGCCGAAAACCGACATCATCACCGTCTTATTCATCGCCGACCTCCTTTGTTGAAATGTCTTATTTTTTCACACTCGACTCACACTCCGCAACGACAAACAGTCCCGCCCGGTCTCATCGCGACACACACCTTTTCGGCTCGAAGCCCTCCGCGCAATGCGGTATCCTACTGACATGAACTCGACGCGGTCCCCTTTTCTGACCTTGGCGCTTCTTGCGATCATCGGTTTCTTGGCCTTTCAGATCCTCGAGAACAAACAGCGCCGGCAAACAGACCAGACCGTGCTATCGGCCATTTCTAACCAGGTGGCCCTAGCCGTTCAGGCGTTGCCACGCACAGGCAGAACAACCGCCGAAACCGAAGCCATCGACGTTTACAAGCGCGTCTCCCCCTCCGTCGTCGCCGTCGCCAACAATGCACTCGTACGCCGCGGCCTGTTCAGCTTCCAGCTCTATGAGGTGCCGCAAGGCGCGGGTTCGGGGTTCGTGTGGGATAAGAAAGGCCACATTGTCAGCAATTACCACGTGGTGTATCAGGCGAACACGCTGACGGTTACTTTCGCCGACGGCACGCGCTACGACGCCAAGCTCGTGGGCGTCGCACCGGACTATGACCTCGCGGTCCTCCGCATCGACGCCCCGCCAGAGCGGCTCATCCCCGTCACCGTCGCACCCTCGCATGACCTTCAAGTGGGCCAGCAAGTTTATGCCATCGGCAATCCCTACGGACTCGACACCACACTCTCCGCCGGCATCGTGAGCGCGCTCGGACGAAGCATCACCTCCATGACCGACCGCAAGATCTGCGACGTCATCCAGACCGACGCCGCCATTAACCCCGGCAACTCGGGCGGCCCCCTTCTCGGAGGCCACGGCAAACTCATCGGCGTCAACACAGCCATCGTCAGCCCCAGCGGCGCGAGCGCCGGCATCGGGTTTGCAGTGCCCGCCGACACCGTCTCGCGCGTGGTGCCGCAGCTCATCGAAAAAGGCCGGGTCGCACGGGCGGGCCTCGGCGTCGAGCTTCTACCCGACCATGTGACCGCCCGCGCCGGCGTCCAAGGCGTCGCCATTTACGGTGTCTACGAAAAGACCCCCGCAGCCTCGGCCGGGCTCACCGGAGTCAGCGTCAGCGATAACGGCGACCTCGTGTTCGGAGATATCATCACTGCCGTGAATAAAGCACCAGTCCGTACCATCGAAGACCTCCAAGCCGTTCTCGACCCCTGCAAGCCAGGCGACAAGGTGGCGCTCACGGTGGAACGCGCAAACCATACCCGCGAGCTCACATTGACCCTCATCGAAGAAAAGTGAAGAGGCTACTATGAACGAGTCCGAAAAATACCTGATCCGCCCGGCCGTCTTGCAAGATGCGGAGCAGATCTTCCACCTGATCCGCACCCACAAGGAGGATCTGATCTCCCGCCCGATGGGCGACATCGTCCAAAATATCGACCGGTTCGTCGTATGCGAAGCGGACGGGTGCATCGTGGGCAGCGCCGCCTGGCAGATCCTGCCAGAGATCGGCGAGCCTGAGCGCGCCTCGGTGGAGATCCAGTCAGTCGCCGTGCACGAGTCTCACCGGCGGCACCACATCGGCACGCGGATCGTTGCGAACATTCTCGACAGCATCCGGCGCTTCCAGCCCGCGCAGGCGATCGTTCTGACGTTCGCGCCTCAGTTCTTCAGCTCGCTCGGCTTCAAGGTCATCCCAAAAACGCAGGTGATGCACAAGCTCTACATGGGGTGCATCAATTGCACCAAGCATGCCAATCCCTTCACCTGCCCCGAAATCGCGATGGCCCTCGACCTGCGCCATCCGTGACGTAGCTATGCCCGCCACTCTTCACCGCCGCCTGCTCGCCTGGTACGACGCCAACAAGCGTGAGATGCCGTGGCGCGGACATCCGGACCCTTATGCCGTCTGGGTCAGCGAGATCATGCTGCAGCAGACGCAGGTGGAGACCGTGCGCGGCTATTTCGCGCGGTTCCTTGATGCCTTCCCCTCACTCGCCGCGTTGGCTGCAGCGCCCCAGCAGGCTGTGCTCAAAGCGTGGGAAGGGCTCGGCTATTACTCCCGCGCCCGCAACCTGCAGAAGGCCGCCCAGACCGTCGTGTCCCAAGGCGGAGCTCTCCCGCGCACGTCCGCGCAGTGGGCCGCGCTCCCCGGCGTCGGCCCCTATACGGCCGCCGCCATCGCCAGCATCTGCTTCGGAGAGAACGCCCCTGTCGTGGACGGTAACGTCATCCGCGTTTTCGCGCGTTTCCTCGGCTGGCCCGACGATTTCCGCAAGCCGCCGTCCCGCGCCAAGCTGGCCGACTGGCTCGAGCCGCACATCGTTGCCTCCAAGCGGCCCGGCGACTTCAACCAGGCCATGATGGATCTCGGCGCGGCGCTCTGCACGCCGCGCGATCCGGCCTGCGACCGCTGCCCGCTGCAGCGCGACTGCCTGGCCCGCGCCGAGGGACGGCAAGCCGAGTTTCCTTTCAAACCCGCCAAGAAGACCTCTCCCACCCGCATGGCCGTGGCCGCGCTCGTTCGCGACAGAGCCGGACGCGTCCTCTTCACGCAGCGCACCGAAGAGGGACTACTGAGCGGCCTGTGGGAACTGCCCAATCTGGCCGTCACGCGCAAGCCGAACCGCAGGGAAGCCCTGCGCGCCTTGAGGGAACAAACCGGCCTGGCCGCCGACCGAGCTGAGCCGTGCGACGTCATCACTCACGTGTTTTCGCACTTCAAGCTCCTCCTGCACATTTATGCGGTGTCCGGCACAACCGGCAAACCAGACCCCGCTCGGCAGCCGCCCGCCCGCTTCGCCCATCCCGCCGACCTGCCGCTCACCACCGCCACCCGCCGCGCCCTCGCGCTCGTCCCACCGGGTACTGCGTCATAGACTGCCAATGGTTCACTCAGATGCGTATTCGCGCCAGGCGTCACGGAACCAGACGATGGTCTGCCACGGCGCGGTGTAGGGCGTGTTGCAACTGGCCGAGAGCATAAACCGGTGCGCGTACGGCCGCATCCGATCGAACAACTCGCGAACGTATGCGAACACCGCTTCGCGCGAATGAAGCCGTTCGAACTCTTGTGCGCTGATTCCGCCGGTGACGATCATCCGGTCACCGCTGAGCCGCATGGCCTCATCCAGTTCGACGTCGCCCAGCGTCGGGAAAGCAACGCCTTCAAGGCCGTCCACGCCGAGCGACGCAATGAGCGGCAGGTTGTCGCGCTGACGGCCGCAGGCGTGGATAAAGAAAAGACTACCGTGCTCATGGCAGATCCGGCTGGCCTTCTCGTAGAACGACGCCGAGTATTGCTCGACGTAGTGCGGCGGATGAAAGGCCGAGTCGAGATTGTCCATCGCCATCATCGCGCGCACGCCGGCCTGCGCCATCTGCCGGACAAGGTCGAGCTGCGCCGCCTCATGCAGCGCAAGCAGTTCCGCCGTGCGTTCCGGATAATCCAACAGACAGTAGGTCGCATCCTGCGGTCCCAACAGCACATACAGCATTTTCAGGGGGCTGGTCAGTTCTCCAGCCACGACAACGCCGTTGTCCCCCACTCTGCTCTGAACGGCAGCATGCCGCTCCGGCATGAAGCGCCAGCGGCGTGAAGTCAGCAGCGCCTCAAGATCGTCGAGCTGATTCGCAAAGTCGTCGACTGCGAACTTCTCCTGCACCAGCGTCGACTCATGAAACACATAGCGCAGCCTCTCAGTCAGCCGGCCGTAAGTGCGCTCGATGAGCCTGTCGCGGCCCTCATGCCACTCACGCACTGAGCCGTTCCAAGTCTCCTCGCAGAGTCCGCCCCACCAGCCGCGCTGCTCGTCGCAATAAATGTTGCGGCTGAAGACGTCAAGACCGAGTTCCTGAATCAGCTCCAATTGATCCCGGCAGTGCGCGATCTCCGGCGGCAGCAGCCCGTGGTTCCGGTGATGCGCGAACCACTGCCAGTAGTTCGGCGCATAGACGATCCGGTCCGGCCTCCGGCGATTGAGGATATCGAGCACACTCATGCGGCAAGCTCCATGCGCTCCAGCTTCGGCACCAACAGGTGCATGACACCTAAAGCGACGAGGTAGGCCAGCGAAGCGATCGCAAACGGAACCACGTAGTTATTGTTCGTGTATTGAAGGATGTGCGAGACGAGTTGCGCGAAGCACATCCCACCCAGCGCGCCCGCCATGCCGCCGATGCCGACCACCGAGCTGATGCCCTGCTTCGGCACCGTGTCGCTGACCAGCGTGAACAGGTTAGCCGCGAATCCGCAGTGCGCCGCCGCCGCCAAACCGACCAGCGTCACCGCCACCCACGGGTTCGCCACGAACGGCGTCGCCACCACCGGCACCACGCACAGCGCGCAGGCCAGCAGCGCTGTCTTGCGCGCCGCGTTCACGGTCCAGCCGAGCTTGAGCAGCTTCGACGACAGCCACCCGCCGCCGATCCCGCCGCCGCTGGCCGCCAGAAACATGATCATCAGCGGCAGGCTGCTCTGCGTCAGCCCGAGCGCGTACCGCTTATTCAGAAAATCAGGAGCCCAGAAAATGTAGAACCACCAGATCGGCGCGGACGCCGCCATGCCGACCACGAACGCCCACGTCTGCCGGTGCTGCAGCAGCACCAGCCACGGAATTTTGCCGGTGGCGTCAGGCGGATCTTTGCGGATGTGCGCCAGTTCAGCCGCCGACACGCGCGGATGGCCCTCGGGCGACCGGTACACCAGGAACCACGCCACCACCCACACGAACCCGATCGCGCCCGTAATGATGAAAGCGGCCTGCCAGCCCCAGCGCGTCGCCAGCCACGGCACGATCAGCGGACACGTCACTGCACCCATGTTGCTGCCCGCGTTGAAAATGCCGGTCGCGAGCGCGCGCTCCTCTTTCGGGAACCATTCCGCCACGGTCTTGATCGCCGCCGGGAACATGCCGCCTTGCGCCAAGCCAAGCCCCGCCCGCGCGACGCTGAACCCGATGGCCGTCTGCGCCGCCGCGTGCGCCATCCCCGCCACGCTCCACAGCGAAACCGACAGCAGGAGACCGAGCCGCACGCCGATGCGGTCGATCAGCCGCCCCGCAAACACATACCCGAGCGCGTACGTCAACTGAAAGGCGGTCACGATCCAGCCGTATTCGATCTGCGTCCACCCGAGGTCCTTCTCCAGCATCGGCTTCAAGATGCCGAGCACGGCGCGGTCGATGTAGTTGACCGTCGTCGCAAAGAACAGCAGCGCGCAGATAATCCAGCGGTAACTCGTCATTTCGTAGCTCCTTCCACTCGTTCCAGCACCACCCCGGATATCACGGCCTTGCCTTTGACGGGCGTCAGCGTAACCGTGACCTCACCCGGCGCGCGCAGCGTAACCGGGAAGATGCGCTCGACGAGGCGGTTCGCACCACCCGCCTCCTTGAAGATGTCCACCGTTCCGCACATGGTGGCGGGGGCTGAGACGCGGTGCAACTTCTGAACCGGACTCCACTGCTGACCGTCGGCGGAGGTGAGAATTTCGAATTTGGCTTTTCGTTTATCGCCAGCGAACCACGCTATTCCTATC
>CAYSXF010000321.1:0-5621 GCA_964434815.1 uncultured Lentisphaeraceae bacterium | reverse complement strand
GTATTTCATCAAAGAGAAACTCACGGGCACCGCGCTAGAGGCGCTGGGCGAATTCGTCCACTTCGCCTGCACTTCGGAAGACATCAACAACATGGCGCACGCGCTGATGTTGCGAGATGGCTTGCGCGTGCTGCGCGCAGCCCAAGACAAGCTCACCGATACGCTGGCCGCGTTCGCAGTTGAGACGCGCGAAGCCGCGATGCTCGCGCGCACGCACGGCCAGCCCGCCTCGCCCACGACGTTGGGCAAGGAGTTAGCGGTGTTTGTGCATCGTCTGCGCCGCCAAGCCGGGCAGCTCGACGCCATCGTCCTTCCCGCTAAAATGAACGGCGCAGTCGGCAATTTCAACGCGCATCTCTCAGCCTACCCCGACGTGGATTGGGAGGCGCTCTCACGCTCGGTCATCGAGGGCCACTTCGGTTTGAGCCAAAACGCGCTCACCACGCAGATCGAATCGCACGACGGCATCGCGGAGCTGTTCGACGCGCTGGCGCGCTGGAACACGGTGCTGCTTGACCTCAACCGCGACATCTGGTCTTACATCTCACTCGGTTATCTTGGGCAGAAGACCGTGAAGGGCGAGATCGGCTCCTCGACCATGCCGCACAAGGTCAACCCCATCGACTTCGAGAACAGCGAGGGCAACCTCGGCATCGCCAACGCCGTGCTGGAACACATGGCCCGCAAGCTGCCGGTCTCGCGCCTGCAGCGCGACCTGACGGACTCGACCGTGCTGCGCAACATGGGCGTGGGCTTCGGCTATTCGATGACCGCCTACCAGGCCACGATCAAGGGTCTCGGCAAAATCAAGCTCAACGCCGCGCGCTTGTCGGCGGACTTGGACGAAGCCTGGGAAGTGCTGGCCGAGCCGATCCAGACCGTGATGCGCAAGCTGGGCAAAGCGAACCCGTACGAGCAGCTCAAGGAGCTGACGCGCGGCCGCAAGATCAACGCGGAGATCATGAAGACGTTTGTCGAGGGGCTGGACATCCCGGCCGAAGACAAGCGGCGCCTGATGTCTCTCACGCCTGCGAGTTATGTCGGCATCGCCTCGAAGTTGGTCGACGCGATCCAGTAGGCAGCGCCGGGCGCACGACCGTTCCGCAGGGCACACCTATTGAATCGGCAGAAACGTGGTGCATAACCCGTTTATTCCGGGGGATGCGAGAACAACGCGTTTCAGATGAAACTGTGGCGCAAATCTGGTAGCGCGGGCGCCCCGCCCGCGAGAACGGCGGCTCCATGCTAGGTCGCAGGCTGTCGTTCCACGTTGGACTGTGCGTCTGACCTGCATCGCCTTTCTCGACGCGGGCGGGGGCGCCCGCGCTCCCAGTCGCTCCGAACAAAATACGCACGAGACTCGCGACACCCCCATCACTGACCGATTAGATGTGGCGCCCGCCAAAGCATCCTACGGTTTCGGCAAGCGCGGCTTCCTTTGCAGGTACGAAATCGGTTTTTCCGCCGCCTTGCCGGCCGCCTCTACGGAAATGCTCTTCTGCAAGATATCGTTCCACTCCAACGGCAGCGTGACATGCCCGCCCTCTCGCTCATAATACTCGACGTAGGAACTCACCAGAAGCCGGATCAAGGTGGACACAGTGATCTTCATCTTTTCGGCGATCACCTTAAGCTGCTGCTTTTCGTCAGGGTCGAGACGCACGGGCAATGACGCTTCTTTTCGCATGATTAGGGAAGCTTACCACGCTTCCCGAAGCGGGTCAAAAAATGGTTTTAGCCGGGGAATAGAAAACCGTTGCGCAAGTGTAGAGCATTGCACTACACTAAATACATGAATGACTCTGAGAGTGAATCGGCTATGGCCGTGAAAATCCCCAGCGACCTTGCGAAACGCGTGGAGCGCATTGCGTCGGAACTGGGCGTCTCCTCAGCGGAAGTCGTTCAGACCGCCATCCGCCAGGGACTGAAGCAGGTCACCGAAGTCAGCCCCTCACGCCGAAATGCTGGCACGCTACCTAAGAACGGATAGCCTTAAGGATGTCACGCTACGGGGAGTTGTCGAGGAACGAGCTGGTGGCGCTGCTGGAACAGCGCGACCGGCGCGACGCGACGCGCTTCGGGCTAGTCTGGGAAGCACGCGCGGCAGACCGCGACGCGGCACTGAACGACGATTTCATCGCCTTGGACCTCGATGCGGAACGATCGTGCGGAGCCGCGCCGTGGCGGAACCTGATCGTCGAGGGCGACAACTACGACGCCCTGCGCCACCTGCGCATGGCCTTTGCCGGCCGCGTGAAGTGCATCTACATCGACCCTCCCTACAACACCGGCAACCGCGACTTCGTCTACAACGACCGCTTCGTCGACCTCGAGGACGCCTGGCGCCACTCCAAATGGTGCGACTTCATGTTCCGCCGTTTGCAGCTCGCCAAACGCCTGCTCGCGCCCGACGGCGCCATCTTCGTCTCCATCGACGACAACGAGATCTTCACCCTCGGCATGCTCATGAACCGGGTGTTCGGGGAGTCCAATTTTGTGGCCAATTGCATTTGGCAGAAACGTACGTCTCCAGACGCCCGCATCGACCTTGGTCCGGCTCACGACTACATTCTCGTGTGGAGCAAGAGCAAGAGTGATGTCACGTTTAATAAGGTAAAATTGACAGAAGACCAGCATCGGAACTACAAGAACCCGGATGATGACTCTCGCGGTCCTTGGACTTCGACGGATTTCACAGCGCAAGGATATCGTCCAAATCAGATGTACACGATCACCACGCCGGGTGGAACAACCTATGAGCCTCCACACGGCAGATGCTGGGCAAATGTTGAGCCTGTATTCAAACAACTTGTTGAGAGCAATCGCATGTGGTTCGGCACAAATGGAAAATCGCGACCACGCTCAAAGACATACCTGTCAGAGACGGAAGGCATCCGTTCTTGGACATGGTGGCCTAATACGGAGGTGGGACACAATCAAGAAGCCAAGAAAGAGATAATCAGTATTCTTGGAACAGATGACGACGCGGTCTTCTCTACGCCAAAACCCGTCCGGTTGCTGGAGCGGATTATTCAACTATCCACAGGTCCGGACGACATCGTGTTGGATTTCTTCGCAGGGTCTGGAACGACAGCGCACGCGGTTCACAAGATGAATGCTGCGGACGGAGGGCGGCGGCGTTGCATCTTAGTGTCGAGCACAGAGGCCACGGCGGACGAGCCTGAGAAAAACCTGTGCCGCAATGTGTGCGCGAAGCGCGTGCGGCGCGTGATCGAGGGCTTCAACGGCACGCCGGGACTGGGCGGAGATTTCGCCTACCTGCGCTGCCGCCGCGTGCCACCCGGACGGCTGCTACGTCTGCACCACGAAGCGGTTTGGACCGCCTTGCAACTGATCCACTGCGACCGTCTCACGCCTTATGATGCGGATGCGCCTTATCAGTTCGCGGAAGAGGACGGGCAGGCTCTGGTGTATGTGCCTCGGTTCCGGCAGGCTGACGCGGCGGCGCTGCGCCTGCGCCTGGACTCGGTCGCGTCGGCCGCCGTCTTCTCGTGGCAGCCGGACGCGCTGCGCCAGCAGGTGCCGGGCAGCCATGTGCAGCACGAGTCGGCGGCGGAATACCTCTCCCGCAAGTTCACGCTGGGGGTGAACGCATGAGCGCGAAACTCTCGCTCACGCAGTTCCAGCAGTCCGCGGTTGAGAGCGGCGTGGCCGTGCTGCGTCACGCGCAGACGCTGTTCGACGGGGCCACGGACGCGGCGAGCCATCGAACGACCGCAACGCACAACGGGTGCCTGCTGATCGAAGCGCCGACCGGCTCGGGCAAGACGCTGATGGCAGGACAGATCGTCGAGACCTTTTCCTCTCGGGAACGCGTGGTGTGGTTCTGGTTCGCGCCGTTCAAAGGCGTAATCGGTCAGACCAAGGCGTTCCTCGGTGACCAGTATGCCGGGCTGCGTCTGCGCGAACTGGCGGACGACCGGAATTTGGAGGACAGTTCTGCTGGCGATGTATTCGTGACCACCTGGCAAACCGTGGCGACGCGCGTGCTCGACCGGCGCAACGTGCGCAAGGTCACCGAAAGCCTTGACTCCGTGGACCTGCTGATCGAGGGGCTGAGGAAACGGGGCTTCCGCATCGGCGTGATTGTGGATGAGGCGCACCACAGCTTTAACGGCCAGACCCAGGCGGGCGCGTTTTTCCGTGAGGTGCTTGCTCCGGAGTACGCGCTGCTGGTGACGGCCACGCCGGACGATGCGGAACTGGAGACGTTTGAGGCGACCATGGGCATCAAACCGGATCAGCGTATCCGCATCGGTCGAGAGGACGCGGTGAAAGCCGGACTGATCAAAACGGGTGTCCGATGCGCAGCCTACGTGGTCGAGCCGGAGAAAGCCAAGCTCATGGATTTGGAGGCGCTGGCCCTGCGCGACGCGACGGCGGCGCACCGGGGAATCAAAGCGACGCTGGCTGAAATGGGCGCGGACATCACGCCGCTGCTGCTCGTGCAGGTTGACTCGCGAAACGACGAGGCCGACTCCAAATCCGAGAAGAGCGTACAGCGGGTCAAGGCGCGGCTGTTGGCGCTGGGC
Organism: uncultured Lentisphaeraceae bacterium; assembly: GCA_964434815.1. Taxonomy (GTDB): domain Bacteria; phylum Verrucomicrobiota; class Kiritimatiellia; order RFP12; family UBA1067; genus CAYSXF01. The sequence goes on along the minus strand of CAYSXF010000321.1, from coordinate 1,068 downwards.
TTCACGGAAGAGCAGATCGCGGTCCACACGGCCAAAGAGCCGGACGCGGGGCTGATGGCGATCGCCAACGACATGACGCGCGAAGTGCTGATCTTCAAAATGGCAGTGGCCTTGGGCTTCGACGCGCCGCGCGCCTTCACGCTGGTTTCGATGCGGGCCACGCGCGATCCCGATTTCGGCGTCCAGTTAGTCGGACGCATCCTGCGCGTCCACCGGCGACTGCAGGCTGCGGCGCGAAAGAAAACGTTGCCCGAGCGCCTGATGTACGGCTATGTGTTTCTGGCCGACCCTGCCACACAGGAGGGACTCGACATCGCCGGTCAGCGGATGAATCAAGTGCAGACCGAGTACGCCAAGGTCTGCGGCTCGACGGTGATGCTGCGGCTCGGAAGCGGGCTCAGCGTACAGCATACGCCGGACGGTCAGACCGTGTTGTTCCCGGAAATGGCAGGCGGTCTTGCGGCGGCCGATCAAGCTGCGGATCCTAGAGGTGAGCCCTATCAGGCCACCCCCTTCGAACTGACCTTTGATTTCGGGCGCTTCCATCATGGCGGGGCTCCAAATCTTGACGCCGGTGCGGACATACGCCGCGTTCCATTGGCTGGACGATTCATCTATGCGTTGCGAAAAGATGTGCCGCAGCGCTTCAAGACAGTGGAGGCGATGGCCGACAACGAGGCCACCGAAGAGGACTGTGCCAACCGCTTCGTAGTGTCGGCGCGTGAGCTGCTTGATGCGATGGCAGGGCGGATCAATGTTCAGCGGCGGACGCTGGAGGTTTTCACTCACCAACTGGAGTTTGATCTGGTGGGCGCGGAACTTGATCCGGTGGAACTGGCGCGGCGAGCCGAAAAAACGTTATTGTCATCCACGGTGTTTGACGCGAAAGCCCTGCGCGAACTATTGGAGCGTAAGGTCGCGGCGACCCTGCGCGAATTTGCGATGAAAGAGGCCGACGACGATGAGGCCGTGGCGCGGTTCCTCGACACGCTCCTAGCGCGGCATCCCGAGTTGTTAAGGACAGCGCAGAAAGCCGCGATCACCGCCACGCTGGCGACCAACTCGAAA
>CAYSXF010000320.1:0-5622 GCA_964434815.1 uncultured Lentisphaeraceae bacterium | reverse complement strand
GCGTGAAGAGCGTGGCCGACCTCGCGGAGATCCGCCGGGGCGGCCGCGAAGGCCGCCGCGAGGAACTCAAGCTCACGGTTCTCAAGCAGTTCAACCCCGAGGCGCTGGGGCGCGCGATCAACGCCTTCGCCGCCAAGTACCCTGACGTGTACAAAAACAAAGACGCGCTGCTCAAACGCGTGGCTGACCTGCGCCAGGTGGTGGCGGCGGCGGGTAACGATTTCGCCGCAAAGATCGCCGCATCTCAGCAGGTCGAGGCGCTCAACGACGCGGTCTTCCTGAAGCACCCGGCCGTCGATTTCAAGGAGATCCTCTTTGTGCGGCGCTCCTCGGGTTCGGTCCACACCGGCCTGCCCGCCAACTGGCAGGGCAACTCCTCGGTGCCGCTGCAGGGCTACGTCAACGACGTGGTCCGCGCGCCGCTCAAGCAGGGCGGGAAAGAGCCGCAGACCGTCTACGCGAGCGACTGCTTTGTCGGCGACGTGGACCTCGACTATGACGCGCAGCGCATCATGTTCTCCGGCGGCAAGTCGGGCGTGAGGGGCTGGCGCGTGCTCGAGACGCGGCTCGACGCGCCGGGAATCGCGGAGCGGATCACGCCGAACGACCGGCCGGATGTCGACTATTATGACCCCTGCTATCTGCCGGACGGGCGCCGCCTCTTCGTCGCGACGAGCGGCTACCAGGGCGTGCCGTGCGTGGGCGGCAGCGACTATGTCGGGAACATGCATTCGATGGACCCTGACGGCACCATCCGCCGCCTTGCGTTCGATCAGGACAACAGTTGGTGCCCGACCGCCCTGGTCAACGGCCGCATCCTGTACCTGCGCTGGGAGTACGCCGACTCGGCCCACTACTTCTCGCGCGTGCTGATGAGCATGAACCCGGACGGCACAGACCAGAAGGCGTTCTACGGCAGCAACTCTTACTGGCCGAACAGCCTCTTCTACGCGCGGCCGCTGCCAGGTTCGGCGACCAAGTTCGTCGGCATTGTCAGCGGCCACCACGGCCACGCGCGCAAGGGCGAGCTGATTCTGTTCGACGCCTCGCGCGGCAGGCAGGAGACCTCCGGCGTGGTGCAGCGCATTCCCGGCTACGGCAAGACGGTCGAGAACGTCACGAGAGACCAGCTCGTCGGCGGCTCCAAGCCGCTGTTCCTCCACCCGTTCCCGCTGAACGACGAGCTCTTCCTCGTGTCGATGGAGGGCGATAACGGGCTCTTCTCGATCATGCTGGCGGACATCTACGACAATCTCATTCCGCTGTGGCAGTCGCCCTTCGACAACCTCTACGAGCCTATCCCGCTCAAAAAGCAGCCCAAGCCCGTGCTGCCGGCTGACCGCTATGTCAAGGGCTCGAAAGAGTGCACAGTCTACCTGGTCGGAGCCCAGTTGGGCGAAGGGCTGCGCGGCGTGCCGGTGGGCAAGACCAAAGCCTTTCGCGTCTTCCAGTACGAGTATTCGCCGCGCAACGTCGGCGGCCATTACGTCATCGGGTTTGAGGGCCCGTGGGATCCGCGCGTGATCCTCGGCACCGTCGACGTGGAGGCGGACGGCTCCTGCATGTTCACCGCGCCGGCCAACGTCCCGCTGGCGATTCAGCCGCTGGACGAGAACGGCAACGCCATGCAGATGATGCGCTCCTGGTTCGTGGGCATGCCGGGCGAGCGGGTCTCGTGCATGGGCTGCCACGAGCAGCAGAACAACTCGGCCTCCGGCCACGCGACCCAGGCGGTCGTGAAGAAAGCCCAGGCCATCAAGCCGTGGTACGGTCCGCGCCGCAACTTCGCCTTCGAGCGCGAGGTGCAGCCCGTGCTCGACCAGTCGTGCGTCGGCTGCCACAACAGCAAGGCTGCGGCCAAGAACAAGCTCGGCCAGCCGATCCCGAACTTCGAGAACACGCCCGGCGACGGCGGCTTCTCGACGGCCTATGTGAGCCTCCATCCGTACGTGCGCCGCAACGGTCCCGAGGGCGACTATCATCTGCTGACGCCGCTGGAGTTCCACGCCGACACCTCCGAGCTGATCCAGCTTCTCAGGAAGGGCCACAAGGGCGTGGTGCTGAGCCCCGAGCAGTGGGACCGCCTCATCACGTGGATCGACCTCAACGTGCCGTTCTGGGGCTCCTGGACCGAGCGCACGGGTGGCGAACGGAAAGAGGTGCTGACCCGCAGGCGCGAAATGGCACTCAAATACGCCAACGACGACTTCGACCCCGAACTCGTGCCTAACCCCTACAAGCACTCCGAGTTCAAGGCGCCACAGAAACCCGCCGCTCCCGCTCCCGCTCCCGTCGTGAGCGGCTGGCCCTTCGACGCGTCCGCGGCCAAAGCCAAGCAGGGCAACCGCGTAGCAGCCGAACTCGACCTCGGCGGAGGCCAGATGCTCAAGCTCGTCAAGATCCCGGCAGGCTCTTTCGTGATGGGCAGCAACGACGAGACGCCCGCCGAGCAGCCCATGTGCGCGGCGACCATCGGCAAGCCCTTCTGGATGGGCGCGACCGAGGTCACCATGGCGCAGTTCCAGCAGTTCGACCCCACCTTCGAGAACGGCGTGTACGACAAGCACTACAAGGACCAGGTCAGCCGCGGCTACTTCGTCAACGGCCCGGACTTCCCCGCGATCCGCGTGACGTGGGAGCAGGCCAACGCCTACTGCGCGTGGCTCACCAAGAAGCTCGGCAAGAGCGTGCGCCTGCCCACCGAGGCGCAGTGGGAGTGGGCCTGCCGCGCGGGCACGGCCACGCCCATGAACTACGGCGACTTCAACGCGGACTTCTCCAAGTCGGAGAATTTGGCGGACTACACGCTGATCGAGATGGCCGTCGACGGCGTGGACCCCAAGCCCATGAAGAACCCGCCGCCGCTGTACGATTACGAACTGCGCGACCGCCGCTTCAACGACGGCGTGCTGCACCTCGCCAAGGTCGGCAGCTACGCGCCCAACGCGTGGGGCCTGTGCGACATGCACGGCAACGTGGCGGAGTGGACGCGCTCGGCCTACAGGCCCTATCCGTACAGCGACACCGACGGCCGCAACAACGCGGTTGTCGACGAGCGCAAGGTCGTTCGCGGCGGCTCGTGGTACCGCCGCCAGATCCGCTCCACGTCTTCCTGGCGCTGGGGCTACCCCGGCTGGATGCGGCCCTTCGACGTCGGCTTCCGCGTGGTCGTCGAGGAGAGCTAGAAAACGCTCAACTCTGAACGCTCAACGCTCAACGTTCAAGTGGAGAGAAGGGGAGCTGATGTCGCACGAAGACGGTATTCATTTCAGCGTTAAGCGTTGAGAGTTGGACGTTGAGCGTTCATCAACCATACCATGAAATCTCGGTTGTTATCGCCGAAATTTCATGGTGATCTTTGTGCATGACGAATCGGGAAGAGTCTGTTCGGCTGGTGCTCGGCCTGCTCCACGGACTCCTAAATCTCTCCTCGATCGAGGATCTAGAGAGCCATCCCAAACTGGGAGCCTCGTGGGAGGGCTTCGCGATCGAACAGCTTCTCGCGCATTTGCGGGCGGAGCCAGACGAAAGTTTCTATTGGGCCACCCACACCGGCGCGGAGCTGGATTTGCTCGTGGTTCGAGGCAACACCCGGCGGGCTTTCGAGATCAAGCGCACCAGCTCTCCCACCGTGACGCCCTCTATGCGCTCGGCCCTGAAAGACCTCAAACTCAGTTCCTTTGATGTGATCTATGCCGGGGACCGAACCTTTCCGCTTCACGCATGCATCCGTGCTGTCGGCATCTCGCGCCTGCTGTCGGACATTCCTCCGCTGAAGTAGTCAGCCAAGAACATCTTTTCCCGAATGTTGGACGCTGTGCGATTAGCGCACCAAGATGAGCAGGCCGCCTGTTCCTTCAAAGCCGTCGAGCAGCGCTCCGCCGGTGTCACCTGTGCCGGGCGTGTAGACGAAGCGGAAGCCGGCCGGGTTCTGAGCGGCCGGGTACTTGAGTTTCTTCGCGCCGTCGGCTGAAGTCGCTGTGCCAATAGTTGTAGCCCCCTCGTACAGGGCCAGCGTGCCGTTGCCGGTGACTTGGAAGCCGAAGGTGACCGTGTGCCCGAAGGGAATCGCCCAGCGTGTCGCCATTTCAACCGCGGCCTGCTGGTTCGTCCGGGCGGCGGCGCCGTCCAGGTACACCGCGCTGCCGGCCTTGTAGGCGGCGTTCGTCGCGTAGGTCACGAAAGGCGTGACGTTCGTGACCGTCAGGCCAACGCCGTCGAGCGCGGCGGAGAAGGACGGGCGCCAGTCCCATTCGTAAGCGCCCACGTCGACGCGGCCGTTCTGCATGCGCAGCGCGCCGTCCAGATCCGTGCCGAAGCGGTTGTCCACATAGGCGGAGTTCGCGCGGTCGATGCAGGGCGAGCCGGCCGCGAGGCGGTAGGCGGCGTCGGCGAAGAGCGGCGCATTGGCGAAGCAGTTGTCGTTGGTCAGCGGCGTGACGGTGCCTCCGTAGAGGCAGCAGTCGAAGTGGCGGCCGCTGATCGACGAGCCTGTCAGGATGCTGTTGTAGAAACTGACGTTGTCGCCCGAGCGGCCCTCGTTGTCCCCGATCGTGCAGGAGTAGCACCAGCCGTAACCCACCGCGCCGCCGGTAGGTGCGCCTCCTGTCCGATTGCTGGCGACCAGGCAGTGGTAAGCGTAGCTGCCGCGTATGGCCGAGCTGTTGAGCGATGCGTAGTTGTCGCGGAGCGCGCAGCGCTTGATGGTGCCGGAATGAACGCCTCCGCCGCGCACCGAAGCGTTGTTAGAGATCACGCAGTCGAGCACGAGCGGGGTATAGACGAACTCCGGCATGTAGACGCCGCCGCCGCGGTTATTTTCGTCTTGAGAGTCATCTCTGCCGGTCGCGCCGCCGGTGAGCGTGAAGCCCTGGAGCGTGCCTTTGCCGAGGTAGACGCAGCGCACGGCGTTGGAGCCGCGGCCGTAGAGGTCGCCGGAACCGGCGTCGAACGCGCCGCGGATGATGGTGCCGGACGCGCCGTCGCGCGAGCGCAAGGTGATGGCGTTCGTGACGGTCACGCGGTTGAGCAGATAGCCGTTTGCTGTGGGCGTGACGCGCGTGCCTTCGGCGTAAACGCCCGGCGCGGCGAGCACGGTGTCGCCGTCGACGGTCAGGTCCACCGCAGCCTGAAGCGTGCGCTTGGCTGTGGCCCACGAGGTGCCGTCACCGGAATCGTCGGATTTACTGGCGTCCGCATAGAGGGTGCCCACGAAATTGGCCTGCAGGACAAGGGAGGCGTCGGACGAACTTGTGAGCGTGATGGACGTGCCAGAGTTGGTGACGGCCACGCCATTGGTGGAGAAATTGATGAACTGGCGGCCGGGCAGGGGCGTGGCCGTGAAGGTCTGGCTCGCGGGCAGTGCGTACAGCAGAAGTCCGGCGGGCGTGATCGTGCCGCCGCCGGTGACGACCGTTTGAACCCGCAGGCCGCTCACGCCGCCCTCGTAGGCGCCCATGTCGATCTGCGCGCCCTGTATGCGTGCCGCGCCCGCATAGTCGAGGCCGAGCCGGCCGGCGCCGTAGGTTTGGTTGCCGCTGTTGACGCATGGCGAGAGCGCGTGCAGGCGGAAGTCCTTTCCAGGCGGGTTTAGGAACAGGGGGTCACCGTACACATTCTGTC
>CAYSXF010000319.1:0-5665 GCA_964434815.1 uncultured Lentisphaeraceae bacterium | reverse complement strand
ATCAAACCGGCCGACCAGCAAACCTGATCCAACCGATGTCGTGACACTCTGTCCGTTTGACGAAAGCACAATTTGACCTTTCTTGACATTATTCAACACCTTCTGACACCGGATGTCAATCGCAAAGAGATCAAATCGTACTTCGTTGAAAAACACCTAAATCTCTTAAACGCAAACAATTATAGTATACTACCCGAAACCTGCAACCGAAAAAATTGCATTTATTTTGAACCGCAAATCTCTTTTTTTACCCCTTTTTTCAAAAATACGGGTTTCTGGGTGTTTTTTCTTTTTTTCAGGGCACTCGTACGTAATCGGTTGGTACCAGGGGGTGCGAGGTTCCTACTTGTCATGTGCGGAGCGACCGGGAGTGCGTGCGCCCTCGCCCGCAGTGCGAAAGTCCACGCAAGGCAGACGCGCAGCCAAATGTGAGACAACCGCTTGCGGACTGTCGTGCAATCTCCGCTTCGGCGGGCGAGGCCGCCCGCACTCCCAGCCTCGCGCCACGCTTTCTTCTGAAAAGCGCTCTTTTCGCATACCCCCCTGTCGCTTACCGATTACCACTCGTGTCCGCTCCGCAGTTGCATCCGCTCAAAATGTGCTCTATAGTGTTCCCACTGAACAGTTACCTGCCACGCCGACGCACCCCTATTAGGAGCATGCCTATGCAGACGACGATAAGCGGCACACTGGTTGACCCCATCCAACGGAGCACGTACGGCGCACGCCTCTCCTTCTCCGAAGAAGGCACGATCACCTCGATCACGCCCGAGGAGGCGCCCGACCCCGTCTATATCCTTCCCGGCTTCGTCGACGCCCATGTGCACATCGAGAGTTCCATGCTGACCCCCGCGGAATTCGCGCGCGCCGCCGTCGTGCACGGCACGCTGGCCGCCGTGGCCGACCCGCACGAGATCGCGAACGTGCTCGGCGAGGAGGGCGTCGGCCTGATGCTGACCCTCGCGAAGCAGACCCCCTTCATCTTCGGCTTCGGCGTGCCCTCCTGCGTCCCCGCGACCCCCTTCGAAACCGCGGGCGCGGAGCTCGGCCCCGATGCGGTCGCCCGCCTGCTCGGCCGGCCGGACGTCACCCACCTCGCGGAAATGATGAATGTGCCAGGCGTGCTCAACAAAGACACAGGCGTGCTCGCCAAACTGGCCGCCGCGCGCCGCCTCGGCAAACCCATCGACGGACACGCGCCCGGCCTCACGGGCCCCGGCCTTCTGGCCTACGCAGCCGAGGGCATCACCACCGATCACGAAAGTCTTTCCTTCGATGAGGCGCGCGAAAAAATCAAGGCAGGCATCAAGCTCCAGATCCGCTACGGTTCCGCCGCGCGCCAGTTCGAAGCCTTCATTCCCCTTCTGGCCCGCTATCCCGACATGTGCATGCTGTGCAGCGACGACAAGCACCCCGACGACCTGTTGCGCGACCACATCAATTTCATCGCAGCCGCCGCCTACCGCAAAGGCATCTCCCTGCAGGCCATCCTTCAGGCCGCCTGCGTCAACCCCGTCCGCCACTACAAGCTTCCGCTCGGGCTGCTCCAACTCGGCGACACCGCTGACTTCATGTTGCTCGACGACCTGCAGACCTTCAAGCCGCGCGAAGTCTGGCTGCGCGGCCGCTGCGTCGCCCGCGACGGCCAATCGTTCCTCCCCCGCGGCGAGCCCTGCGTGCGCAACAACTTCGCCGCCGAACTGATCCTCCCCGAAGCCCTGCGCATTCCGATCCCCGGCGGCGGCCGCCCCGCACGCATCATCGGCGTGCGCGACGGGCAGCTCGTCACCAGCCACCTCGTCGAACAGCCCCCCGTGTCCAATGGCTTCGCGGTGGCGGACACCGAGCGCGACATCATCAAACTCGTGGTCTGCAACCGCTACGCCCCGGCGCAGCCCGCCGTCGCGCTGGTCAAAGGCTTCGGCCTCAAGCGCGGCGCCATCGCCTCCAGCGTCTCCCACGACTCGCATCACGTCATCGCCGCCGGCGTCACCGACGAGGCGCTCGCCGCTGCCATCAACGAAGTGGTCATGCGCAAAGGCGGACTGGCCGTGGCCGACAACAACCGCAAAGTGCTGGCATCCCTCGCCCTGCCCCTCGCGGGCCTCATGTCGGTCGAGCCCGCCGAAATCGTGGCGCGCGCCTACTCCGACTGCGATGCGCTCGCCAAAATCCTCGGCACGCGCCTGACCTCGCCCTTCATGACGCTCTCGTTCCTCGCGCTGCCCGTGATCCCGGAACTCAAGCTCACGGACAAAGGCCTCTTCGACGGCAAGACCTTTCAACACGTTCCCCTCTTTGTCGAGTAAACGGCTGTACTCAGAACCCTGAAATCTATGATCAACTACCTGCAACAACTCGCGGACCGGCGGCGCTTCGGCATGCGGCTGGGGCTGGAGACGATCCGTGCGGTGCTGGCGCGGCTCGGCAATCCCGAGCGTGACGTGGCCGCCATCCACATCGCGGGCACGAACGGCAAGGGCGCGGTCGCAGCCCTGTGCGAATCGGTCTTGCGCGCCGCCGGCTATCCTGTGGCGCGCTACACGTCGCCGCACCTCGTGCGCGTCAACGAGCGCTTCCTCATCAACGGCGAACCGGCCGATGACGCCGCGCTGGAATCGGCCGCACAAGAGGTCGAGGCCGCCGTCCGCGTGGTCGAGGGCGAGCAGGGCGTCGAGGTCACCTTCTTCGAGTGCCTGACCGCCGTGGCGTTCGTGCTCTTCCGCCGCGCGGGCGTTAAGCTCGTCGCGCTGGAGACCGGTCTCGGCGGCAGGCTGGACGCGACGAACGTCGTGACGCCGCTCGTCTCGGTCATCACGCGCATTGGGCTCGACCACTGCGACTGGCTGGGCGACTCGGTGGAGAAAATCGCCGGAGAGAAAGCGGGCATCATCAAGCCCGGCCGCCCCGTCGTGTGCGCGGCCATGCCGGACGAGGCGCGCGCAGTGATCGCGCAGGCAGCCGCGCAACGGCAGTGCCTCTTCGTGGATGCGGCCGAGTCTGTGTCCGTGGCTGTGACAAAAAGCGACCTGTCGGGGCAGACGCTCAAAATCACAACGCAGGACCGCGCGCTGCCGCCGGTGCGGCTGCCGCTGGCCGGCGCATTCCAAGTCGAGAACGTTTGCACCGCGGTCGCCGCGCTGGAGGCGGTGACCGACTGCGGGCTAATCATTCCCGATGCGGCGTATGTCACGGGTCTGGAGAGCGTGTGCTGGCCGGGACGCTTCCAACTCGCGTCGAAAGATCCGTCCGTAATCGTGGACGGCGCACACAACCCCGAGGGCGCGCGGGCACTGCGGATGGCGCTGAAAAGCTGCAAAGTGAAAGCGCCGATCGGGCTGGTCGCCGGCTTCTGCGGCGACAAGGATGCACTGGAGTATCTGCGCGTGCTGGCGCCGGTCGTCAAACGCGCCTGGGGCGTGGCGGTTCCGAACCCGCGCACGCTCACGGCCGACCAGACGGCGGGCGTGATGCGCATGGCGAGTATCGACAACGCCGCCGCCTGCGCGAGCCTGCGTGAGGCGCTGGATCAGGCCCGCGCATGGGCGCGCGACGCCGACGGCGTGGTGCTGGTGTGCGGCTCGCTGTTTCTCGCAGGCGCGGCGCTGGTGGCGCTGGACGCTTTCCCCTGGCCCTGCGACCGCCGTGACATGAACGAACTGCTGCGCGTGTAACGTGACTGAACTGCGGTAGGGACGCCTCCCCGCAGGCGTCTGCGGACGGTTCGGGGAACCGTCCCTACCCGTAAGATGGTACACTCTATCCTGTCCCCTACGAAAGGCCAACCATGTACGAGAACGCAAATGTGGAAGTGATCGCGCGCGGCGTGTGCGTGATCGACGGACAACTCCTGCTGTGCCACGGCAAGAAGGCGGCGCTGACCTACCTGCCCGGCGGACACATCGAATTCCGCGAGACCGCGCGGCAGGCGCTGGTGCGCGAGATCAAAGAGGAAATGGGCCGCGACGCCGAGGCAGGCCGCTTCCTCGGCTGCTGCGAACATGCCTTTGTGCAGAAGGGCAAACCGCACGCGGAGATCAACCTCGTCTTTGAACTGAGCATCCCAAGCCTCACGCCTAACGCACCTGTCGCTGCCCAGAAGACTGGATCGGCTTCCGGTGGCAGCCGCTGGACCAACTCGCAGAAGCCACTCTCGAACCCGCGCCGCTGCGCACCCTGATCGCGGAATGGCTGAAACAGCCCGGCGGCCACTTCGTCTCCGGCGACGCCTGGCTGGCGGGGCTTCAGCCAGAGGTGCCTTGAGCGGCAGCCCGTTCATGTGAGGGAGCGTGGCGACTTTCGCTCGGGGACGAGGGCGTCCCCGCCCCCAATCGCTCACCCGTCTTATATTTTCAGTCGGAATACGCGGGAGGCCATTGAATGACAGAAGCGCCCCACCCAGCCGACTTCGGTCCGTCGCCTTTTCCTGAGCGGCCCTTTATGCTATTATGCTTATCAAAAGTTTGTAGCTACCAGAGGATTTGACATATGGATTTCACACAGATTCATGAAGAAGATGATGCGGAAGAGGTTCTGAAAAAGAGGCCGAGCTGTTTGCTCGGACTTTTTCGGCTTTTCTTAGTTTTTATTCTGATACCGCTTTTCATCGTGGTGGCGCTGTTGCCGACGCTGCTGTCGTCCGACCCCATGCGCGAGTGGGCTCTGAAGAAAATCAACGCGGCCATCGCGCCCGCGGAGGTGTCGGTCCAGCAGTGGTCTCTGGGATGGGTGAATGCGCCCGTTCTGGAAAACGTCAGGTTTTCGGATGCGGCGCACGGCGCCGACTTCAAAGTCGACCTCGTGTCGTTCGACCGCGGCCTGCTCCGCCTGCTGCCCATTGGCGTGCTCAATCTGGGAAGCGTGACGCTCAAAAATCCGGTGGCAGCGGTCTCGCTGGCGCTTCCGGCCCAACCTCCGAAACCTCAACAGGAAGAGAAAGCAGGCAAAGGCGGCGCGTTCATTCTGCCGGTCGCAGATATCGCGGCGGTGCTGAACATCGAGAATGGCCGCGTGAAAGTGACAGGCAAGTCGCTGGAGCCTTTTGAGGCGCAGCAGATCAATGTAACGGCCGCTCTGGAATCCTACCGCAAGCCGATCGGCGTGCAGATGCAAATGCGAGTCGGCGGCGGCATGCTGACGCTCGAGGGCCGCGTGCAGAGCCTGCAGGACATTTTCAAGGGCGAGACCTTTGAGAAGCCCGAAAAACTGACGCTGAAGCTTTCGGCGGTGGATCTGACGGCGTTCTGTCCGCTGATCGAGCATGCGAGCGGCGCGCCGTGGATTCACAGCGGCGTGGCCGAAGGCGCGCTGACCGCCGTCGTTTCGGGCGTCGACCAATTCAGCGTGGAGGGCGGCGTCCTCGTGACCGGTCTGTCGGTGGCCGCCGCGCAGCAGAAGCCCTCCCCCCCGGGCGATTTGGCTCTGATGCTGAACGTGGGTTACGACAAGAAGGTGGTGTCGGTCACTAAGTTCGAGCTGTCCTCGCCGTGGCTGCGCGCGCATGCGAGCGGCACCTTGCAACAGGGCAAGAAGGCGGGCGTGATGCTCGGCGCGATCAGCGCCAAGGCGGAGTCTGACCTCGCGGTCGTGGCACGCGATTTCTCGTCGGCGCTGGGACTGTCGAGAGGCTTCAAGATGCAGAAGGGCCAGCTGCTGTCTCTTATAC
>CAYSXF010000318.1:0-5674 GCA_964434815.1 uncultured Lentisphaeraceae bacterium | reverse complement strand
GATTTCTGCCTGTCTCGTGGGCTCGGAGATGTGTATAAGAGACAGGGCGACGGCCACTTGCCCGGCTTCCCTCGCTTTGGCCTCGACCATTCGCGCGAAATCCTTAGCATACCGAACGCCCTTTTCTTTCGGACCTTCAGTGATGTGTCTTGTTGCCTGCTTGAAGACAGGTTACCTGAAGGCATGAACCCGAACCATGGGGTTTAACCCTAACGGGAATCCGCATCAACTCCCCTTAAGCGGCGAGGCTAAAGGTGCAGCGTGCCATGCCCAAACGTCAAGGACGAAGACGCGCACGGTAAGCGCTAATGGCTGCGCAGTCGCCCCAGGGTGTGATCGAGAGCTGTCCTCAATCTTGTGGCAGCGCCCTCGACGGCTTGGTCAACGCTATCCGCCTCATGCGTGACCGCAACGGGCTGGTGGCCTTCGAAACGAGCTTCCATCACGCACCGTTTGTCATGATCCCCGCCCTTTGCAGCGTTCTCGTCGCTGACATGGACTACGACACGGGTAATGTGCTCCGCCAACTCGCCCATCGCGCTCTCCACCTCGGATTCGACCCACTTCCCCATCCTCTCGCCGCCTTCGACGGTATGGCCTGTATTGGTCTGAACTTTCAAGATATCCTCCTCGTTTGATTTCACATTGTATGCTGCTTCACGGCTGCGCCTGAAACCGCGACCAGGATCAGGATGTGAGTCCTCTGGCCAAAGCACTTCTCGTCGCATAGAGCAGCATGATTACCAGCATCAAAGTCGCTCCGGCCCACAAGCGCCATTCACGGTGGGCATGTCCCGGATTTGGGCTATAGCGCTGATGATCAGTTTCGAGATTCAGATACCTTAACCCGTGGTGATCGTGTTTTAGCTCATGCATTGTATTTCTTGCGCCTCCCTTGCCCTTGCACTGTAAGCGCTGGCATCTTAATGGACCAGATAAGTTCATGCCATGGGGAATGTCCCTACTGAGTTTTAATCCGCCTTGCTTTGTCCGCAAATATGTGAAAATGTAAAAAGAAAGTTGACAGCGTTACCAGCAGTTGGCTAAGCAGGTCAAAAAACGCTGAGCAGAACACGGCTCACCAATAAATCAGGATCCAAAAGTGAACAAACCGCAATCCTTGTTCAACGTGCCCAACGCGTTATCCCTGTACCGCATCGCGTCCGCGCCTGTCATTCTCTACAGCATATTCTCCGGCCACCGCCTTCTGTTCGCCTGGCTGATCATCATCGACCTCGTCACCGATGCCCTCGACGGTTTCATCGCCAGGCACTGGAAGATGGAGACCGCCATCGGGACAAAGCTCGACTCGATCGGCGACCTGATGACGGACATCCTTGCCCTGTTCGGACTGGTCTATTTCGAACAGCCGTTTGTGCGGAGCCACATCCTAGCGCTCGGACTGCTTTTCGCCTTCTCCCTGGCGCCGCAGGCCCTCTCGTTCCTGCGCTTCCGCCGCCTGGTCTCCCTGCACCTCTACCTGAGCAAGCTCACGACCATTCTGCTGGCCGCGTTCTTCACCACGTATTTTCTAGTCGCCTATATTCCGGCGCTGTTCTACACGATGATCTGCGTCGGCATCCTTGACGGCCTCGAAGAACTTGCCGTTCTCTGCTTTCTCAAGGAGCACCGGGAGAATGTGCGCGGCCTTTACTGGGTGATGCTTACTGCAGGCAGATGAGCGTGCCCTTCAGCGTCGGGGCCAGATAGCCGTTCTCTCTGATGCGCACGCGTTTGCCATTGAGCTTAATGGCCGAGAGCTGTGCGCTGGTCAGAGCGGCTGAGTTCGTTCCGAAGCGCAACGTCTGCGCATCAAGCGTGTTTGTCAACGTCAGGCTGCCGGTCCAGTTGGTGACGCTGCAGTCCGCGAAGACGAGTTTGCCCGAGCCCAATGCGATCACGCTGTTGGTCACGACCGTCAGCGTTCCGAGCGCATTGGTGGAAGAGCCCATGTCCAGCGTTCCCCCGTTCAGCACAATTGAATTCCCGGAGTTGAGTGTGTTGGTCGCTCCCAGAGCCAGCGTTCCGGCGGTGATGGTGATCGGGCCAGTGTGCGTATTCGCTCCGGAGAAACTCAGGATCCCCGTGCCGGTTTTGATCATCGGCATTCCCGCGAAACCTGCTGAGTCATAGTCCCTGATAACGCCCGGAACAGAGAGGTCGACCCCAGCGTCGCCGGTTACATCCGCGACTTGGAAAGTCAAAGTGTAGTTGCTGCTTTTCACCATATTTAGTCCTGCGGCGATCGAAGAGGCGTTGGTGCCGGAGACGACGATGGCAGCCGAAGAATTATATCCCACGCGCACTTTATAGCCGGTGACCCGCGCACCGTTTTGAAGCGTGAGATTGTTGATGTAATTGGCGCCGTCATTGTTTTCAAAGAAGGTGCTGTTGAGCGTGCCGCCATTAATCGTAATCGGACGGCTGTATCCGGCGTTGAAGTTGGTGCTCAGCGTGAGCGTGCCGCCGGGGTTTACCATAATGGGGTTGCCATTGCCTACGCCGCCGGTATTGCCGACGTTCATGGAGCCGACTTTGAGCACAAGTTCTCCGCCGCTGTTGACCGTGATGGCGCCAGTCGAGGGCAATGCGGAAGCGGTTGTCGTGGCTTCCAGCGTTCCACGGTTCACCGTCGTGCCGCCCGTGTAGGTGTTGGTGGCGGCGAGCGTTAGCTTTGAATGGAGGCTGATGCTAAGGGTTGTTTCCGCGACACCGTACCCGTCACTCGTATATGAGGGTGCGATGTTGAAACTATTGCCGCCCGTATCGAAGTCAAAGCCGAGCTGGAAACCGCTGATATATTTGGCATAGACCGCGCGAGCAGCGATATCCAGTCCCACTTGCGTCAGTTCGACTTTCACGCATTTGGTGTAAACATCATTGGTGGCCTGCATCTGGTAGGTTATGTTCGTGCCTTGATTGCTGAAGTGATAGGCGTCCGCCGGATAAGGGGTGCCGCTAATCGCGAGCCCACCCATCATTCCGTCCGCACCCACGCAATCTGCAAGCGCCGCATTGGGAAAGACGACGGTTGGCGTAGTCGTCAGGAAGGACGAATACGTTAGGGAGGAAACGGTTTTCGCGGGGCTCTCCTTGACAAGTGAGCCTGCGCCTGAGATGACGCCATAAAGTTTCTGGCTGGCGGAGCTGTTGTACAAGAGTTGCCCGGAGTTAATGATAGCCCCGGTGTAAGAGCCGCTTCCCAACTGGCCTGCTCCGCCTATCTCCAGCGTGCCGCTGCCGATCGTCGTATCGCCGGAGTAAGTGTTCACTCCGGTAAGCGTCAGGACGCGGACACCGATGAGGCTTAACTGAGTAATGCCGTAGCCGGCGGCGGAGGAGGATGTCGCGATGGTGCCAAGCGTCCCCCCCGTATCGAAGTTAAAGCCGAGCTGCCCGTCGTTGTAATATTTGGCATAGATAGCACGTCCGGCGATGTCCGGGCCAGACTGCGTCAGCTCAAGCTTAACGCATTTTGTATAGCCGCCGTTCGAAGCCTGCATCTGTACGGTCAGGTTTGTGCCGTTGTTGATGAAGTAGAAGGGTGTGGCAGGTGTCGAGCCGCCAGAAATATAGCTCCCCGACATGATGGCCTTCAAATCAACATAATCCGAAAGCGTCGCATTCGTAAAGAGGGTAACGGGGCTTGATGTCAGGAAGTTCGTGTAGATTAATAACGAGTCGGGCTTGAACTTGTTCAGGCCGTTTGTCCCTGCCAGGACGGATGCGATCGTATTGGAATAGTTGTTTATAATGACCTTTGAATCCGGTGCCGCGAGACAGAATGTGCCGCCTGAGAGCATGATCGCACCGGAGGCAGCGCCGAATGTGATGCTGCGAAAGGCCTGATTGGTGCCGTCCACCGTTATTGTGCCCGCTGCAAGGCCGCGGGCAGATGTTCCAAAGAGCAGATCATCGGCAGCCGTTGTGTTGGTCACAGACGGCACAGAGGCCCCTGTGCCGTCTGCGCTCCACTTGGGCTCAATGCCCCAGGTGCCGCCCGCCGTGCCGAAACCGGCTGTGTCACCGTTGTTATCCCAGTAGTTCGTTGTGCCCAACGTCGGGAGCGTTCCAACCGCCAGCGCACATATAACAACAAGGGCCACATTGACTCTCTTCATTAGTTGTCTCCTCAATGCGTCTTGGAGTGTCTGAATCGGAAGCACCCCTGCGCGGACACCGGCACTGTCTGCGTGCGACACTGTCATAAAAAAGCCATTTCAAAATTACGACTGTTAAATATTATGCTGGGTAAAGGCATAAAGAGTCAATCCCGCACCAATACTTTTTTGTGGCGCGCATCTCTGGTTCGACTCCGTATCCGCCCTCATCCGCACACCGAAGGGGACCGTTCTTACGGTGCGTTAGGTGCGGTTCAATGTATTGTGTACCAGCGCGAAGCGGCGGACAGACTGGATCGCGTCATCGAGCCGTTGGAGGAAAAGCGACCGGTCACGCTGGTTTAGCGGAGGAGGGCCGCCCGTCATCTCGCCTGCGCCGCGAAGTTCGGACAACAGGTCCCGCATCGCGACGCTCTGGCCGATGTTGTCGTCTGTGAACGGCTTCCCTGTCGGACTGATTACGCGTGCGCCTCCCTTCAAACAGCGGCTAGCAAGCAGAATGTCGGCAGTGACCACGATGTCGTGAGGCCTCACTTGCCCGACAATCCAGTCATCGGCCGCATCCCGTGCGCCTGATACGACTTCGAGTGTGACACTCGGATCAGGCGGGATTCGCATCCTAGAGTTGGCCACCAACGTGACATTAAGACGGTGCCGTTTGGCGACACGGTAGACCTCCTGCTTCACCGGGCATGCATCGGCATCTACAAAGATATGCAGCAAATTCTAAATCTCTCCTTTACTCAAGCCCTTGTCAGGAGTCCTCACCAGCGGCTGTCTTGCCTGACATGGGAAATATCCTTGTTGACATAAACACCATGTTATCGAGCGCTGCGACGTTTCCTCATCAGGCAACTCCAAGCCCTCGGCGGATCCGGATCATTGGAGCCGAAGTGACTGGAAGCGAGCGAAAGCACCTCGAAGTGGGGCTCAACCGCCTGGACGATTTCACCCGCCGTCAATTGAGGCGGGCCTTGTACCCGGCCGATCTCGTCGGCGTTGCCCGTGATCGTCAGCCACAGGCCGCCTTCCTCCAAGCGGTCGGCCACGCTCTGGGCGAACCTCTTCCTGTCGCTCTTAGAGTCGAACGTGTGGAAGCAGCCCCTGTCGAACACAAAGCCGAACGGAGCGCCCACAATTCTGTCTTTGAGAAAATCGGCGAGCACGAAACAGCAAGCGGCGTTGGCCTTGTCTGCTTTTTCCTTGGCCTTGTCCAGGGCGATGTCTGACACGTCCGCTCCTGTGACCTGAAAACCATGCTGTGCGAGCCATATGGCGTTGTCTCCGGTCCCGCTGCCGACATCCAAGGCCCTGCATCCGGAAATCGGGTGACTGGTCACGGCTTCGACGAGGTTGAAGTCGGGCCGGCCAAAGTCCCAGGGAGTGTCCCCAGACTTGTATCGCTCTCGGAACATCTTCTCGTTTTTCATGGGTTCACCCCTCATGGAATGAGCATCGCATTCATTATTTTTCGGATACCGCGCCCACTACGCCCGGATCTTTCACCAGCGTCCACTCGCCGTCCGGATTGTATTCCTTCATTTCCCCGGCGA
>CAYSXF010000317.1:0-5695 GCA_964434815.1 uncultured Lentisphaeraceae bacterium | reverse complement strand
TCCCTCACCCTGACGGTGAACGGCATACGCGACAGCAACGCGGGCAACCCGATCGCCTCCAACTCCTTCTTTGCCGTTACGGCTGCCTCGGTGCTGCCTCCCGAGATCACCGCGAACGTCGGCTCGCTGGCCAGCGGCTACCAGTTGGTCTACACGCTCGACATCCCGGTCACAGGCAACTTCAACAGCTCACCCAACCCCTACCGCTACAACCAGTCAGCCGCCACGGGAGCCTTCGACCGCGTGGCCTACTACCTCGAACTGGTGAAACCGAATGCCACCACCCAGTACCTCTGGACGTCGATGGACACCCTCACGCCCTTCCGCAGCCAGATCGGCGTGCCGGTAGCGGCCACGAAGGCGGTGTTCCAACAGAACCTCTCCAACCAGGACGTGAAGTCGAACGTGTCAGGCATCACCAACGGCACGGGCATGGCCGGCGGCAACATCGAGTTCTGGCCCACCGACTATAGCGCCACCAACGCGGCGGCCGTCCTCAACGCGAGCAACTCGACCTACGACTTCGGCGACTCGCGCTCGCTGAGCGGCAGCCATGGCTCCATGCAGATCCACAACTACCTCGCCAAACAGACCCTCCTCGCCATAAGCAATTTCGGCGCGGATAACCAGATCCTCGGCATCGGCATCGGCAACCAGTCCACGGGTAGCCCCGACTGGACCCAGTCTTACAATGCCGGAACCGCCTACCTGCGGCGCACGTTGCACATCCTGGTGCGCCCGTGTGCGCCTACCACGAACGCGCTGCCGCCCGAAGTCGCAGCCAACATCCCCAACGCAATCAACTACCAACTCGTCTGTTCCATCACGAACATCCCCATCCAGACCCGTTTCCAGGACGCGACCAACTACTACTCGTTCGACAAGCGCTCCTCCGTTGGCGCCGGCTCCTTCTCGCGCGTGGCGTATTACCTGGAGTTGCAGAAGAGCGGGACTCCCGTGGTCACCCAGTTCGTCTGGACCGCGATGGACACTTTCACCACCGACCCAACCAAGATCGGCGTTCCAGTCGGCGGCGTCTACTTCCAGCAGAAGGTCACCAACCTCGACGTGCTTTCCAACGTGGGCGGCATCGTCAACGGCAACGGCATCGCCACCGGCAACATCGAGTTCTGGCCGAGCAGCTACACCGCAACCAACGCGGCCGGAATTCCCGGCGCCAGCAACAGCACGTTCGATTTCGGCGACGGCGGCGCCTCGAGCAGCGCCGGCGGCTACGGCTCCATGCAGGTTCACAACTACGGCGCCTCGCAAACTCTTTTCGCCATGAACAATTTCAACACCACCAGCACTAACGTTTGCCTCGGCATCGGAAACCAGCCCACAGGAAACCCCGACTGGACCCATGCGTATAACGCCGCCACCTACGACCTGCGCCGCGTGCTGCACGTCCTTGTCCTCCCTGGCGGCGAGAGCGACGCCACCCCGCCCACACTCACCGCCGCTTTAGGTTCTGCAACCTTGAAACAGGTTCTGCTCACCTTCAGCGAGACGCTGGCCGACAACGCCGCAGCCGTCACGAACTTCACCCTCAGCGGGGGCGTCTCTGTGACCGGCGCAACGTTGCAGACCAACAAGTTCTCAATTCTCCTCACCACAACGGCGCAGACCGCCGGACAGACCTACACCGTCAGCGTGACCGGCGTGCGCGACCGCTCCTCAAATGGCAACCCGATCCTTCCCGGCTCAACGACTACCTTCACCGCGCCCATCCTCCCGGCCACTTTGGCCGGCGGCGTTCCGGAGGTCTCCGACTATACCTTGGCCTACCAGTTGGCCATACCCGTTGTGGCGAACTTCGTTCCCGGCGGAGCACCTTACTCGCTCGACCAGAGCCGCTTCCAGAGCGGGCTGACCTTCGACCGCGTTGCGTACGCACTGGATCTCGTCGGCACGAACGGCATCGCCACCTGGGTCTGGGTCTCCATGAACGCCTTCACTCCCGATATCGCCAAGATCGGCGTTCCGACTGCGGACCGCGGCGCCATGTTCCAGCAATATGTCTCCAACATGAACGTCTACGCCTCTGCCAACGCCGCTGTGACCACGGGAACCGCCATCGTGTCCGGCAACATCGAGTTCTGGCCGAGCAACTATAGCGCAACCAATGCTTTGGGCATTCCTAACGCCAATAGCGCAACGTACGACTTTGGCGACGGCGGTAGCCCGAACACCAGCGCGGGACACGGCTGCATGCAGATTCACAACTACCTGATGCAACACACGATCCTCTCGTTTACTCATTTCGGTTCGAGCGGGAATGCGACGGGGCTCGGCATCGGCAACAACCCCAATCCCTCTCAGGTCGCAGGGCAGTACGACCCCGATTACACCTTCACCTTCAACGCGCCTGCCTATACAACACGAAACCTCTATGTTCTGGTGCGTCCCGCAACGCCGGCGGTGGCAACGACGCTTTTCGGAACGGTGCCCGTTATCTTTACCCAACCGCAACCCGTCACCGTACGCGAGCGCCAGAGCTTCTACTTCTCGGTGCAAGCCGCTGTTGCGACCCGCTATCAGTGGCGTCTAAACGGTGTGCCGATCGACGGAGCGACACTCTCTTATTTGTATGTACCCGTTGCGAAGGTCGCCAACAAGGGCACATATGATGTCTTGGTCTACGGCTCGGGCTCGGCCTACACGCAAAGTCAGAACGCAGGTCTTAACGTCCTCGCTCTCGGCACGATGCTCAGATTCAAGTAGACTATTTTTACAAGTGACACACGTAGTCGTTACGGCTGTTTTGAGCAGACCGTACCGGCGATCAATAAGGAGCAAGGAAAATGACAGCGAACTGGTCTCATCGCCACGCATTCGCCCTTTGCGTCTGCGTGTTTGCAGCACGAACGTCATTCGCCCAGGTTCCTCCCATACGAATCATGCCTTTGGGAGATTCCATCACCTTCGGCAGCAATACGCCGGGCGGCTATAGGTATCCCCTTTACGTTGCGCTTACCAATGCCGGTTACAACGTCGACTACGTGGGCACCCAGACCGGCAACGCCACCAACCTCCTGCCGAAAATCAACCATCAGGGCATGAGCGGCTGGCGGATCAATGGAAACCAGAATGGGCTCGATGAGTTCATCCCCGACTGGTTCAACGTCATCGCCGACCCGGACGTCATCCTGCTGCACATTGGCACCAACGATTTCGGCACAACCAACGACTATGCTAACGCGGTCAACCGCCTCGACGCGCTGATCACACATATTGCGACCAACCGCCCCTACGCAAACATTATCGTCACCACCCTGCTGCCGCGCGGGGAGCCCTACAACACCTGGATCAACACCACCTTCAACCCTTACGTGCCGGTCAAAGTCGCCGCTCAGAAAGCGTTGGGGCGAAAGGTGTATTTCCTGGACATGAACGCATATCTGACGACTGCCGACCTATTCGACGGACTTCACCCTAACGCTGCCGGCTACGCTAAAATGGCCGCGGCCTGGTTCCCAGCCATCACCAACATTATCAGCACGCTGGGCGACACCAACGCCCCAGCCATTTCCCGCGCTCTCGGAATCACTAACCTGCAGCAGGTTGCAGTGACCTTCAGCAAAGCACTCAACCCCGCGACCGCGACAAACCTCACCAACTACTCCCTCAGTGGCAGCCTGACGCTCTCAGGAGCCTTGCTCAGCGCCGACCAGCGCACCGTCACCCTGACCACCAGCCCGCAGACCAAAGACACCGTCTACTCGGTAACCGTCAACAACGTTGCTGACATCCTATCTCCGACCCCGCTGACCATAGCCCCCAGCAGCACGGTCACTTTCAAGGCGGTCTGCCGGGGCTATCTGAACAACGTCGCCGAAGCCTCCTCCTACAACCTGGTCTACTCCCTCGACCTTCCGAACTCGGCCGCCTATGGCGCCAACATCGTCGGCTACTCGACCGACAACCACCTCCTTTACGGCAACACGTTCAGACGCGTCGCATACTATGCCGAGCTTCAAACGCCGAACGGCCAACTGACTTACCTGTGGGTTTCCATGGACGCCTTCACCAATGACACCGAGCGGCTCGGTGTTCCGACCTCGGCGTCCGGCGCGGTCTATCAACGGGTTGTCACCGGCCTGACCATCCGCTCCAATGATCCGAACATCATCACCGGCACAGGGCTCGCAGGCAACCTCGAATTCTGGCCGTCGAACTACGACGCGGTCAACAGCGCCAACATCACGAACGCCAGCGGCACGCTCTTCGACTTCGGCGACCGCCCTACAGCCGGCACTTACGGCTGCATGCAGATCCACAACTATGCAGCGTCCCAGACCCTCTTCACCTTCAGCGACTGGGGCTCCACCACCGGCACGACACCGGACATCGGCATCGGCAACTGCCCCAACCCGAAGCAAAACGGCATCGACTGGACGTTCTCCGTCAATGCCGGCATGTACACGATCAAAACCCTGCAGGTGTTTGTGCTGCGCGATAACGACACCACACCCCCAACCCTCGTTTCCGCGCAGGCCGGAACCGGAGGTAACCTCGTGTCCGTCACCTTCTCAGAGCCGCTCGCGCCCGACTCTGTGGACGGCACGCGCTTCACGCTGAACAACGGCGTGGAGGTTGTCAGCGCGACCCTGCTCGCCGACCAGCGCACCGTCAACCTGACCACGACGCTCCAGCCGCCGGGCGCCTCTCTGACGCTGACCGTCACGGGCATCCGCGACAGCGCAGCGGGCAACCCCATCACTCCCGGCTCGTCCATCGCGGTCACGTCCGCCTCCACCCTGCCTCCCGAGATCACCGCCAACATCGGTTCTCTTGCCAACGGCTACCGGCTGATCTACACCCTGGACATCCCGGCCCTGGGCAACTTCAACGGGACGCCCAACTTCTACCGCATCAATCAGAGCAATGCCACCGGCACCTTCGACCGCGTGGCTTACTACGTCGAGCTGAAGACCATCACCGGCGCGGTGCAGTACCTCTGGGCCTCCATGGACGCCTTCACCCCGTACCTCTCGCAGATCGGCGTGCCGACGGTTGCGTCCAAGGCGGTCTTCCAGAGGTACGTCTCGAACCTCGACGTGCTCTCCAACGTGGCCGGCGTCACCAACGGCACCGGCATGGCCGGCGGCAACCTCGAGTTCTGGCCCACCGACTACAGCCAGTCCAACGCGGTGGCCGTCGCCGGGGCGAGCGACACCACGTATGACTTCGGCGACACGCGCTCGACGACCGGCACACACGGCTCGATGCAGATCCACAACTCGGCCGCCAAGCAGACCCTTTTCGCCATGAACAACTGGGGCGCGGACAACCAGGCGATCGCCCTCGGCATTGGCACCCAGCCCACCGGCAGCCCCGACTGGACGTTCGCGAACAATGCGGGCACGGCCTATTCGCGCCGCACCCTGCACATCCTGGTGCGCCCGGCAGCGGCTACCACGAACGGCCTGCCGCCGGAGGTCGCGAACAACGTGCCCGGCGCGGCGGGCTACCAGCTCGTCTACACCGTCGACCTCCCGGCCAACGGCAGCTTTAACACCAACTCGCCGGCCTACTACACCGTCAACAACTACACCAACAGCATCATCGGCAACTTCTCGCGGGCAGCGTACTATCTGGAGCTGCAGTCCGGCGTCGCGCCGACCCAGTGGGTCTGGACCGCCATGGACCTGTCTCTTATACACATCTGACGCTGCCGACGAATAGAGAGGTG
>CAYSXF010000316.1:0-5695 GCA_964434815.1 uncultured Lentisphaeraceae bacterium | reverse complement strand
TCCTCTTTTTGTTGGCGAGGCAGGTCTGGATCGACGAGCTGCGGCGGCGCAAGCGCCATGAGCGGCTGGTCGACGGGCTCGCGGCTGAGCCGCCGCCGGAACACGTCGCGCCGACGGCGGCCGAAGCGACCGCCTCCGGCGGCATGGACTTGGAACGGGCGCTAGCCGCGCTGCCGGAGGGCCTGAGAGAAGTTGTGGAGCTGGGCGTGTATCAGGATCTGCCTTATGCGGAAGTCGCGGAGATCCTGGGCATCCCGGTGGGGACGGTCAAGTCGCGCATGTTCAACGCGCTGGCCAAGATGCGGACGTTTTTGGAGAAAAAATGAACTTTTCAACACACATGAATGAACTGGCCCCAGCGGACGCCGCGGCGTTCAGCGCTTTGGCCGGATGCTTGCGCGCGATGCCCGGGCGCGAGCCGTCGGCAGGGCTCACCGACCGCATCTTGTCTGCCGTCGATACCGAACGCGGCCTCGACCGCCGCCGCTTCCTCATGCCCTCACCGTGGTGGGGCACGCTGGCCGCCTCGCTGATCGCCGCACTTTCGCTGATCGCCGTCTATCAGCAGCGCACCCGCGCACCCGCATCGGAACAACCGGACGGGGCCGCTTGGCTTGCGGCGAGCCAGGAGCCGGATGGCACGTGGAGCCCCACCAAGCATGGCGGGGCCGAGGCTTACCGCCCGGCTCTGACGGCTTTGTCGGCGCTTGCGCTCGACCGCGCGCCCGGCGGCTTTGCGCCGCAGATTCAGCGCGCCTGTGATGCGCTGGCCGCGCTGCAAGGAGCGGACGGCGCGTTTGGCGGCGAGGGCCGCGCCCGGCTCTACAATCACGCGATCACCACCTTTGCGCTGGCCACGCTCTGCCCCAAACACCCGGCGCTCAAACCGGCGCTGGAGCGTGCGCTCGCTTATGTCAGCGCCCAGCAGACCGCGCAGGGCGGATGGGACTACGAGCCGCGCTCTGAAGGCAATGCCGCCGTCACCACGTGGCAGGTGCGCGCGCTGGCGTGCGCCGAGGCGCAGGGTTTCGAGGCCGCGAAAACTCCGCTGCGGAAAGGGCTGCGCTGGCTGCGCGGCGCCGCGCGCGACGACGGCAGCATCGCCTACCACCGCGCCTCGACCGCCTGCTCGGACAGTCTGACCGCGCTCGCGGCCTACGCGCTGATCACGGCGGGCAAAGCGTTTCCAGGCCTGCCGGAGCTGGGGCGGCACGCGGCCGGCTCGCTGAGCGCCGCGCCGGAAAAAGCGGCCGTGGCCGACTGTTACCGCGACTACGCCAAGGTGCTGGCCTTCGAGTCATCCGGCGCTGCGGCGCGGGCCGAGACCGTGCGCCGGCAGATGCTTGCGCAGCAGAAAGCCGCTCAGCCTGACCAATGGGAAAGCGTCGGCGGCAAACTCTACACCACGGCTCTGACCGCGCTGGCATCCAGGTAAGCCCGCCGCCTGCGGCGCGGGAATATAAAAATGGGGTAACGTTATTTGAACGATTAAGAGTACGGGCGTGATTACGATTACGAAGGGTCTCCGATCCTCATAATCCTAATCGTAATCCGCTTAATTTATGGACGAGGACACCTCCCCGAGGTGTCCGAGCGGCTAGCCCGCGATGTCCCCATCACAGCGGACGGTTCGGGGAACCGTCCCTACCGAAAATAGGTTTCCTATATGCTCAGCGAAAACGTAATAGCGGCTCTGGCCACCCTCAACATCACGCGGTACGGCATCGTGCCAGTCTCGGAAATCGTCTTCTCCATGGAGTTCCGCGCGGCGTGCGAGTCCAACCAGTGCGGCAAGTACGGCACGAACTGGGCCTGCCCGCCCGGCGTGGGCGAGCCCGCCGCGCTGATTGCGCAGGCGCAGAAGTTCCGGAGCGGGCTGGTGATCCAGACCGTGTGGCCGCTGGAGGATCCGTTCGACTTCGACGGCATGATGGCCGGAGGAGTCGGGCACAACGCGCTCTTCCGGAAAGCGGTTGAACGGGTGACGCCACTGCTGTCAGCCGGCGAGACTCTGGCTCTGAGCGCGGGCGCATGCTCGATCTGCGAGACCTGCACCTACCCGTCCGGCGCCCCCTGCCGCCTGCCGCAGAAGGCGATGTCTTCGCTCGAATCTTACGGCATCGATGTGGCGCGCCTGATCGAGAGCAGCGGGCTCTCCTACAACAACGGCCCCAACACGGTCTCCTACGTGGGCGTGATCCTGTACTGAGAAGAGGCCTAGGAGTCTCTCAAGACACTGAGGCATTTCACATGACCTTCACGCCTATTCCAGAGGAAAGACACGTCCTGATGCCCCTGTGCCCTAGGCGTGCGAATTCGCCTGCGACACGTTTGCCTTGCGTGCACGTATCCGTCCGTCTACACTATGTGCGTTGTGTTTCATTGAAACATTGAACCGCGAACCTCTCCAACCTCTCACCACCACCAACATGACTCTTTGCATTATCGGCCTCGGCCTCATCGGCGGCTCGTTCGCCAAAGACCTGCGCGCAGCCGGACTCGCCTCCGAGCTGCTCGGGGCGGACGCGTCGCCGGAGCATGCTCGCCGCGCGCTGGAACTCGGACTCGTGGACCGCATCGTCACGCTGGAAGAGGCTCTGCGCCTGAGCGACGTGTTGCTGCTGGCTGTTCCCGTGGACGCCATCGCCACGCTGCTGCCGCGCGTGCTCGACGCCGTGCGCCCTGAGCAAACGGTGATCGACCTCGGCTCCACCAAATTCCAGATCGCCGAGGCGGTGAGGCAGCATCCGAACCGCGAACGCTATGTGGCGGCACACCCCATGGCTGGCACGGAGAACGCGGGGCCCGACGCCGCGCTGGCTGGCCTCTTCAAAGGGAAGACCGTCCTGCTCTGCGACCTGGAGTGGAGCGCGCCGGACGCCTGCAAGACCGCGCTGGAACTGTTCCATGCCGTGGGGCTCAGGTTCGAGTTCATGAGTTCCGAGCAGCACGACCGCCATGCGGCGTATGTCTCGCACCTCTCCCATGTGGCGGCCTATGCTCTCTCTCTCTCGGTGCAGAACGAGGAGAAGGCGGGTTACGCCGTGCCGCGGCTCGCTGGCGGCGGCTTCGCCTCCACGGTGCGCCTGGCCAAGAGTTCGCCGGAGATGTGGGTGCCGATCTTCAAGCAGAACCGCGAGCATGTGCTGAAGGCGATCGACGCGTTCGGCGAGCGGCTGCAGGAATTCAAACTGTGCATCGAGACCAACGATTACGCGCGGCTTGAAACGCTCATCCGCGAAGCCAACCAGATCCGCGACCTGCTGTAGAAGACAAGAGTCATTGGTCATTGGTCATTAGTCAGAGGTCGGTGGTCATTAGCAAGGCCGGAATAATCACTATCAAACAAGTAATGTCATCTGTCCAACCGTTGAACCCCAAATCTCGCCAACCGACCTATGTCTCTTAACCAATGACCAATCGCTATTGACCAATGACTTTGCACTTCTCCATCTACGAAGCCATCATGCTCCTCTGCTTCGGCGCGGCCTGGCCTTTCTCCATCGTCCGTTCCTGGCGCTCGCGCACGAGCAAGGGCAAAAGCATCTTTTTTCTGTTCGTGGTGGAGGTCGGCTATGCCGCCGGCATCATGAACAAGATCACTCTGGGCCAGTGCCACGACCCCGTGCTCGGGCTCTATATTCTGAACATCCTGATGGTCGCCGCCGACACCGCGCTCTTTTTCCGCAACCGGCGGCTGGATAGAAGGGCGGAGTTAGGAGTTAGGAGTTAGGAGTGCAGAAAGGGCGCTCACTTTTTCGCGGTTTCCACAACTCCTAACTCTCCTAAATGCAAACTTCTAACTGGGCTTACGCGCGTCCTTTGGCCTTGAGGAACGCGTAGCAGCCGCGGATCTTCTCGAGGGTGTTAGGATCCGCTTCGCTCTCGACGATGTACCACTCGGTCACATCCGCGTCGGTCGCCGCGAAGAACTCATCCCAGTTCACGCCCGGCTTGCCTTCGGCGGGCTGACCCAGAATGCCGGGGCCCGGATAGGTCTCCTTGGCGTGGATCGTGCGGGCGCGGTTCGGGAACTTCTTGAGCCACTTGACCGGCTCCTCGCCGGCCGAGACGACATGGCCGACGTCCATCTGGATGCAGACGTCAGGAGAGGCGTTTCCGAAGAAAATCTCCCACGCGCACACGCCGTCGAACTTCGTCTTAAATTCGTGCTGGTGGTTGTGGTAGCCCACATACATGCCCGCCGCCTTGGCTGTGATTGCCGCCGCGGAGAACTCCTTCGCGCGGGCAATCCAGTCTTCCTTAGTTTCCGCCTTCATGCCCGGCACCATCAGGAACTTGTTGCCGATCTCTTGGTTGAACGCGATGGTCTCCTGAATCTTGTCCGGCTTGATCGTGTCCAGGCCGGTATGCGTGCCGCACGCGACGAGGCCGACGTCCCCCAGAATCTGCTTCAGCTCTTTGGCGCTTTTGCCATAGTAGCCAGCGAATTCGACGCCCACGTAGCCCATCTCTTTGATGGCCTTGAGCGTGCCGACCAGATCCTTGCCGCACAGCGTGCGCACGGAGTAAAGCTGCACAGCGATTTGCGGCTTGCTCTTCTGAGCGCCCCGCACCAGCGAAGGCATGGATGCCAGCGCCAACCCAGCCGCGCCTGCCTTGACAAAATTGCGACGAGAAAACTGCATCATATCATGAACCCCTTTTTACGTTCCCGCGTTCTTAACCAGAACACAGTATGCCTCATTATGTCAAAAAAGAGGGCGCTTCCGCAATACCCGCGCGATGCCGCTTGCGGAATTCCGCGGGCGGGCAGCCGCACGCGCGCCGGAAAAGGGTCGTGAAAGTCTGCACGCTCCCGCCGCCCACGCGGGCCGAAACCTCCGCCACCGTCAGTTCTGTCTCTGCTAAGAGCCGCCGTGCGTGCGCCAACCGGAGAGCGCGGATCTCCTCTGACGGCCCGCGCCCGAAGGACGCCCGGAAACGCAGTTCCAGCGTGCGGCGCGACACGCCCGCGCGGCGCGCCAGCTCCGCCACGCCCGGGTTCTGCGCCAGCGTCTGAAGCGCCAGCCCCATCGCCCGGCCGACCACCGGGTCGGCGGTCACGTACCGCGCCGTCGTTCCGCGCACGATCAGCTCTTCAGCCGGAACCCGTTCCCGCACCACCTCGTTCTCGCCCGCCAGCAGCCGCGCCAAGCGCGCCGCCGCACGCATACCGACCTGCCGCGCGGGCAGCGCCACCGACGTCAGATCCAGACCCGACACCACGCGGTCCGCCAGCGAGTCCCCTGCCCCTGCAAGAAACACGCGGTCCGCGACCGACGGCCCGCAGGCCTTGCACACCTCCCAGAACCGCCGCGCCAGATGGTCGCCCGTGCAGAACACAGCCGTCTCGCCCCGCAGCCCCTTCACCCACGCCTCCCACGCAGTCTCGTGCCTGAACGCCTCGCCGACATCCGGCTCGGTGACCGGCACGCCGCGCTCCCGCATGAACGACAGAAAGCCCTGCCTCCGCAATTGCGAAGCATAGGTCGCACGCTCCGAGACCACCCCGGCCTGTGCCCGCCCCAGCTCGCAGAAATGGGCCGCCGCCAGCCGCCCGACCGCCTCGTCGTCCGGCGTCACCGAACAGACGCGCGTCACCTGCGAAAGGTTCGCGGTATTGACCAGCGGCAGCTCCGACGGAAAACGCCCCTCGATCCAGCGGTCGCTGATGAAGGCCCCCGCCAATCCC
>CAYSXF010000315.1:0-5709 GCA_964434815.1 uncultured Lentisphaeraceae bacterium | reverse complement strand
GGCGGAAGGCAGCAGGGCGCAGGTGGCTTCGCAGCCGCGCAGCTCCACGTTGCGCCTGGCCGCAAGGTCCGCGATCATCGGCAGGAATGCGGCGGCGACATCGCGGTGCACCAGCAGGGTCTCCATGGCGTTACATGCGCTAGGCCGCTGGCACTTGGCGTTCTCGACGATGGCGACTGCCTTGTCTAGGTCGGCCGTGCGGTCGACGAACACATGGCAGACGCCCTTGTAGTGCTTCAGCACGGGAATGCGGGCGTGTTCCATGACCGCGCGGATCAGCGACTCGCCGCCGCGCGGGATCACGACGTCCACGCGGTCGTCCATCTGCACCAGCTCGCGCACGGCCTCGCGGTCCGTCGTGCCGATGAGCTGCACGGCGTGCTGCGGCAGGCCGGCGGATGCGCCACCCTGCTGCAGGGCGCCGGCGATGGCGAGGTTGGAGTGGAGCGCCTCTTTTCCGCCGCGCAGGATCACCGCGTTGGACGTCTTGATGCAGAGCACGGCCGCGTCGGCGGTGACGTTCGGCCGCGATTCGAAAATGATGGCCACGACGCCCAGGGGCACGCGCTTCTTCTCGATCACCAACCCGTTCGGGCGCGTGCGCTTCCAAATCTTCTTGCCGACAGGGTCAGGCAGGGCGGCGACTTCGCGCACGCCCTTGATCATGCCGTCGATGCGGGCGTCGGTGAGCGTCAGGCGGTCGATCATGGCGGCGGAGAGCCCGTTGGCCTGCGCCTGCGCGATGTCTTTCGCGTTGGCATCCTTGATGAGGACGCGCTGCGCGTTGAGCGCGTCGGCCATGGCTAGCAGGACCGCGTTTTTCTTCTTGGTCGAGAGGTTCACCATGCTGCGCGCGGCGGTCAACGCCTGATCGCCGATGGTCCGGATTGTGTCGTGGAGAGTCATTGTAGTTAGAAGTTAGGAGTTAGAAGTTAGGAGTTAGACGGTGGGTTTAGGTTTCTAACTCCTAACTCCTCCTTTCTAACTCCTCCTTGGCTACAGGGCGCTGCTGAGGATGAGCGTGCCGGTGTCGTTGCCGGCCACCACATTGCCCAGCACGTTCTTGTCGCGTCCGCACGCGATCACGACGCCGCAGCCCGCCTTGACCGCGATCTGAGCGGCACGCAGTTTGGAATCCATTCCGCCTTTGGAGAGCCCGCCGGCCTCGGCGGGGTTGACGAGCGCGAACGCATCGCTGAGGTTTTCGATACAGGGCACGCGCTTGCCGTGCGCGTCCAGCACGCCGTCGACGGTGCTCAGGATGACGAGCAGGTCGGCGCGCACGAGTTTGACGACAAGGGCGGCGAGATAGTCGTTGTCGCCGAGAGACAAATCCGCTTTGATCTCCTCGTCAGCCACCACGTCGTTCTCGTTGATGATGGGGATGACGCTGTGCCTGATCATGTGCTCCATGGTGCGCTTGGCGTTCGCGAACCGAATGCGGTTCTGGAAGTCGGAGTGAGTCAGCAGCACTTGGCCGATTATGATTTTTTCGGCGTTGAACAGATCTTCGTAATGCGACATGAGGCGGGCCTGTCCGACCGCTGCGCACATCTGAAGGTCGGGCACATTCTTGGGGCGCTCCTTCATGCCGAGGGCCTCCACGCCGGCTCCCACCGCGCCGGAGGAGACCATCAGGACCTCATACCCCTTGCGGTGGAGTTCGGCGACCTGCGCGACCAAGCTTTTGAGCGGGCGCATATCGGGGCGTCCGGTTTTTTGCGCGATGACGCGGGTTCCGATTTTGACGACGATGCGGCGGGCTTCGGGAAGGAACTCTCTGAAACGGTGTTCGACATTCATGGAGAAAATACAGTTTGCAAGTTACACGTTACTGATTGAACGTTACAGATTCAGTTTAGTGGATGTTGGGTGGGAATGCAAGCGGGTCTGCGTCTAACAGAAAGGCCGGAGCGATTGCCCCGGCCTTCTCTTGCTTTCGCAACGCACTTGACACGTTAGGAAGCGCCGAGCTGGAAGCGCACGAAACGCTTGATCGTGATCGCATCGCCGGTGGCCTTCTCGCAGGCTTTCACCACGTCGGTGACGGTCTGCTTGGGCTCTTTCACGAAGGGCTGGTTGATGAGGCAGACGTCCGAATAGAACTTGTTGACGATGCCCTTGAGGGCGTTCTCAACGATGTTGGCCGGTTTGCCTTTGAAGCGGTCGCTGTTGCGAGCGATCTCTTTTTCAGCTTCGACAGCCTCATCAGGCACTTCAGCCGAGGTCAGGTAGCGCGGTGCGGCGGCGGCGATCTGAAGGGTCAGGTCATGGACCAATTCGTTGAACGCTGCGCCTGCTGCCGTCTCGGCCTTGCCGCAGCCGACCTCGACGAGCACGCCGACCTTGCCGCCCATGTGGATATAGGACGAGACGCTTCCCGTGCCGCTCAACACAAAGCGGGCCGTGCGGCGGATTTTGACGTTCTCGCCGGTCTGGGCGACGATCGTCATCAGCGCCTCTTTCGCAGCTTCACCCACGTCAGCGACACCCGCGAGCACATGGCGCGTCACGGACTCAGCGAAGTTTTTGAAGTTGTCGGTCTTGGCCACGAAGTCGGTCTCGGTGTTGACTTCAGCTAACGCGATCGTTTTTCCGTCGTCGGACGCGACGGCTTTGATGATGCCCTCTTTCGACTCTTTGTCGGCGCGCTTGACTTGGATGGCCAAGCCCTTTTCGCGCAGAATCTTGATGGCGGCGTCGATGTCGCCTTTGGTTTCGATGAGGGCTTTCTTGCAATCCATCATGCCGGCGTTGGTGCGCTGGCGGAGATCGTTGATTGTTGCAAC
Source organism: uncultured Lentisphaeraceae bacterium (assembly GCA_964434815.1). Taxonomy (GTDB): domain Bacteria; phylum Verrucomicrobiota; class Kiritimatiellia; order RFP12; family UBA1067; genus CAYSXF01. The sequence goes on along the minus strand of CAYSXF010000315.1, from coordinate 2,920 downwards.
AGTGATGTCAGCCATGGTAACTCCTATCAGATAAAAGTTAAAGGTTCCCGACCGGCGGACGCGTCGCGACTGGTCATGACACGCCCGCCGGCACGAAATCATTCGGCCGCAGGTGCGGCTTCGGCTGCGGGAGCAGCCTCAACGGCAGGAGCCTCTTCGATGGCGGCGGGGGCTGTCTCTACAGAGGCGGCCTTCGCGTCGACGGCGTCCTTGGCGGCCTTGGCGGCGCGCTTGCGGGACTCGGTCAGCTTGGCTTTGGCCTTGTCGGCGCTGTCGCTGGCGTCCTTGCGGACTTTCCGGGTGGCGCGCTCCTGGGCTTCCTGGTTGGCCTGCTCGGCGTCCTTCTGAATCTGGCGCTCAGCCGCAATACGCGAGTATTCGTCGTTCGCGTCTTTGATGACCTTGGCGAACGCGTCGGTGATCATTTTGACGCCGCGCACGGCGTCGTCGTTGCCGGGGATGACGTAGTGGATCGGATCAGGGTCGGCGTTGGTGTCGACGATGGCGATCAAGGGGATGCCCAGACGGACAGCCTCCTTGACGGCGTTCTGCTCGCGGCAGATATCGACGATGAAAATCGCGCCGGGCTTGCTTTCCATGTCGGCGATGCCGCCCAGGTTCTTCTGAAGCTTGTCCAACTCGCGGCGGAGGCTGGAGGCCTCTTTCTTGTGCACGGAGAGCACGCCGTTGTTGTTGCGGCCCATAGCTTCGATCTGGCGCATGCGCTTGACGCTCTTGCGGATCGTCTGGTTGTTGGTGAGCGTTCCGCCGAGCCAGCGCTCGGTCATGTGGAACTGGTTGCAGGAGATGGCTGCTTCCTTGACGGACTCCTGCGCCTGCTTCTTGGTGGCGACAAAGAGGATCTTCTTGCCGCTCAGGGCCGTGGCGCGCAGAAAGGCGGCGGCTTCGTCGATGAGCGTGATGGTCTGGGTCAGGTCGATGATGTGGATCCCGTTGCGCTTATCGAAAATGTAGCGCTTCATCTTAGGGTTCCAACGCTTGGTCTGATGGCCGAAGTGCAGACCCGCATCCAGCAGGTCCTTGAGCGTGAGCCCGGTGAGGCTCGAGACAGGCATTTCCATGTATGAACCTTCTAACGTGTGGACGAAACCAATTACCGCACTTGAACCTCCCGAAAGGGGTGAGGCGTGCGTCATGAACCGTTCTCGTCCGGGTTAATCCGCTTTGGCGCGCAGAGCCTGTGACTCTGACGCGTCTTCGCTTCCACACGTGACAGCCACTCGGCAGTCCGTGCTAATGAGTGATATACAATAGCGGTTTCCGCGTGGGAAGGCAAGCGGCAGTGCGGATATTTTTTTAGGCCGCGAGGCTGGCTTACGCAATGGGGTGGAATAGGTTGAAGAAGTTTTCGACGAGCTGCTTCGACTTCGGGCGGCGGCGCCACTCTGAATAGAAGATTTCGTTGGCGTGGGCGAAATCGCTAAGAATCGCATATTTGAGCCGTTCGGCGAAGGCTTCGTCGAAAACGACGAGGTCGGTTTCGTAATTCAGGAAGAGGCTGCGGGGGTCAAAGTTGGCGCTGCCGATGATGGCGGCGGCGTCATCGACAAGCATGGCTTTAGCGTGGATAAAAGGCGGTTCGCGCTCGAAAATGTGCACGCCGGAAGTCAGCAGCGGCGAGTAGAGCGCATGCGAGGCATGCTGGAGGGTCGGGTGGTTGTTCACTGAGGGGACGAGCACTTTGACATCCACGCCACGGTAGGCGGCATGACGCAGGGCGAGGAGCAGCGACTCGGGCGGCACGAAATACGGGGTAACAATCAGGATCTGCTTGCGCGCGAGGTTGATGGCGGAGAAGAACGTGTTGAGCGCGGTGCCGGCTTCGTCGCGGGTCGGGCCGCTGTTCTGGAGCCTGACAGCGCAGTCGCCCGTGCGCGACGGCGTCGGGAAGAACGTTATGGAAAGCAGCTTCTCTGCGGGTTCATCGGTCATGTAGTACCAGTCGCGCAGGAAGGTGTATTGCAACTCAAGCACGGCAGGGCCGCGCAGTTTAAAATGGTAGTCGATGATGCCGGGATTGTCGCTAAGAGACAGATAGGCGTCGTGGAAGTTAACTCCGCCGGTGAACGCGAGTTCCCCGTCGATCACCAGGAGCTTGCGGTGGTTTCGCAGGTTGAGCTGAAACTTGCGTTTGAGCATGTTGGCCTGCGAGAAGCCGATGATTTGCAGGTTGGGTTCGTGCCGGTGGCGCCAAAAAAAGAGGCGCATGTTTGCGCCCGCCGATCCGAAGGCGTCATACAGCACTCGGACTTGGACGCCAGCCCGCGCGCGCGCAACCAGCAAGTCCATGAGACGCGAGCCCACTTTGTCGTCATTGAAGATGTAAGTCGAAAGGTGGATGTGCTGCTGTGCGCTGCAGATGGCGAGGAACATCTCATCGAGCGCGTGTTCGGCCACTTCCAGGATCTGGATATCGTTGCCGCCCAGCAGCGGATGGTTGGCAGAGAGATGGTCGAGGATGCGGTTGAGCTGTTTGGAAAGGACGCTTTCAGGCGTCACCCGCAGCGCATCCTTCTGAGCGTTCATCTCGGCCAGCGGGCTGGCCGTGCGGACGTTGAGCTGCTGGTGCTTGTGGAACGCGACGTCCGAATGTTGCTTCTCCCAGCCCTTGTGGGGTACGGTGTTGATGCCGAAGAGCACATAGGCCAGAGGGCCGACGATCGGAAAGACAGAGGTGAACAGAATCCACAAAAGCGAGGTTCTGGCGTCGCGCGGCGTGCGCAGCAGGTGCAGGCAGACCAGGAAGCAGAGGGTGATGTGCAGAACCGTTCCGAACTCGATCGATTCGGGCAGCGTGACATGTATCGAAGCTATGAATAAACGGACCATCGTTTCACCTTTGTATCACTATAGCCTGTCTCTTATACACATCTGACGCTGCCGACGAATAGAGAGGTGT
>CAYSXF010000314.1:0-5711 GCA_964434815.1 uncultured Lentisphaeraceae bacterium | reverse complement strand
ACTGACGCCCCGCGACCGCATGGCCATCCCCGCGCAGGAGATGCCCACCCAAGACCCCACGGTGCGCAGCCACAACATGAGCGAAGTGGCACTCGGCTACACCGCTGAACAGGCCCAGCTCGAAGCCGCGCGCTGCCTCCAGTGCAAGAACGCGCCGTGCGTCGCCGGCTGCCCGGTGTGCATCCGCATCCCCGACTTCCTTGCCGCCGCCGCCGAAGGCCGCTTCGAGGACGCCGCCAACATCATCTGCGAGAACAGCCTCCTGCCCGCCGTCTGCGGGCGCGTCTGCCCGCAGGAGACCCAGTGCCAGATGCCCTGCACGCTCGGCAAGGCGCTCAAGGACACCGACAAGGCGGTCGCCATCGGCCGCATCGAGCGCTTCGTGGCCGACCTCCAGCGCGAGAGCGGCAAGCAGGGCACGCCCCAGGTTAAGCCGTCCACCGGCAAGAAGGTGGCGGTCATCGGCAGCGGGCCGGCCAGCATCACGGTGGCCGCCGACGTGCGCCGCGAAGGCCACGACGTCACGATGTTCGAAGCCTTCCACAAGCCGGGCGGCGTGCTGATCTATGGCATCCCCGAGTTCCGCCTGCCCAAGACCATCGTGCAGAAAGAGATCGACACGCTCCAGGCCATGGGCGTCAAACTCGAAACCAATTTCGTGGTCGGCCGCACGCGCAAGCTCAAGGACCTGATTGACGTCGACGGCTTCGACGCCGTTTTCGTGGGCACCGGCGCGGGCCTCCCTAAGTTCATGAACATCCCGGGCGAGAACCTCGTGGGCGTTTTCTCCGCCAACGAGTACCTGACGCGCGCCAACCTCATGAAGGCATACGACACAGAAAACGCCCACACGCCGATCTACAACTCCAAGAAAGTCGCGGTTCTCGGCGGCGGCAACGTCGCCATGGACGCAGCCCGCATGGCCCTGCGCCTCGGCGCGAAAGAGGTCCACCTGGTCTACCGCCGCACTGAGAAGGAGATGCCGGCCCGCGTCGAAGAGGTCGCCCACGCCCGCGAAGAAGGCGTGATCTTCCACATGCTGCAGAACGCGGTCCGCATTTTGGGCGACGCCAACGACTGCGTCAACCAGCTCGAGTGCCTGCGCTACGAACTCGGCGAGCCAGACTCGTCGGGCCGCCGCAGCCCCGTGCCCATCGCCGGCAGCGAATTCCTGATGGAGATCGACACCGTGATCGTGGCCATCGGCAACGGCTCCAACCCGCTGATCAGCCAGACCACCAAGGGCTTGGTCGTCAACAAGTGGGGCAACATCACGGTGGACGAAACCGGCAAGACCTCGATCGACGGCATCTACGCCGGCGGCGATATCGTGCTCGGCGCCGCCACCGTGATCCTCGCGATGGGCGAAGGCCGCCGCTCCGCCGCATCGATCAACGCGTATCTGGCAGGCAAGTAGCCCAGGGGTAGGGACGCCTCCCCGAGGCGTCCGCGGACGGTTCGGGGAACCGTCCCTACCTCCGTATCGACGCGCGCCGAAAACACCTGTCTGGATTGAAAAGACGGAGGTGCGTTATGCGTCATGAAACAGACGGCTATTCCGTCGCCGAAGAGATCTCCCACAGCGCGATCCACGCGCTGGGGAGCCACCTCGGCGCGGCTATGCTCGCCCTGCTGGTCGTCTTCGGCGCGCAGAGCGGCACGCAGGTGCCGTGGAAGATCGTCAGCGGCGCGGTCTTCGGCGCGTCCATCATCCTGCTCTACACCATTTCCTCGGTTTACCACGCGGTGACGCACACGCGCGCCAAGCAGATTCTGGAAGTGTGCGACCACATGGCGATCTACTTTCTGATCGCCGGCTCTTACACGCCCCTCACGCTCGTCACCCTGCGCACGTCGCATCCGGTCATCGCTTGGACCGTCTTCGGGATCGTCTGGGGCCTGACCGTGGCGGGCGTCATCTTCAAGCTCTTCACAACCGGCAAATGGCGCTTCGTCTCCACCCTCGCCTACATCGGCATGGGCTGGATGTTCGTGTTCGCCATCAAACCGCTGATGGAAGCGCTTCCCTTGCCGGGTCTGGTCTGGCTGGTGCTCGGCGGCGTGCTCTACACGCTGGGCACGGTCTTCTACCTGTGGCGGCTCATGCCGTTCCACCACGCGGTGTGGCACCTCTTCGTGCTGGCTGGCACCTTCTGCCACTTCATCTGCGTGCTCTTCTACGTGATGATGAAGTAAGCGGGGTCTGGCCCCAACCCTTTTGCGACATCCGCTGCCATAAGTCTTGTTTCCACCCGGCGACTCAGGTACTATTTTTCCTTATGTGGTATTTTGTTTTTACCTGAGGGAACAAGTGGAGTCCAAAATGAATAATAAAAAATGTGTCCTGACGCTGTTCGCCTGTTGCTGCGGAGCCTTAAGTTCATTCGCCGACACCATCGCCAACTGGCAGTTCGACGACGGGGTGCCGACGAATAACGCTTCCGCGCTGGTGACCGAGACCAACGCGCCGACATTGAACGCGACGGCCACCGTCAATGGCACCGCCGCGAACCCGACCTTCAGCTCAGACCGGCCCGGCGCGCGCGTCTGGTCCGGGTTCACAGGCTCGCTGCTCAACACGACCAACAGCGCCTCGTTGCGCTTCGTCAATGCGGGTCTCCCCGGCGATACGAACTCGAACAACGGCGGCTGCGCCTATGTTGCCGACAGCAACCTGCTGCACGCCACCAACCTGACGGTCGAGGCCTTCCTCAAGGTCAACCGCCGCGTCAACTGGCCGCTGGTCGTCGGCAAGTCGCGTTCGGGAGGCACGAGCTGGAACCTCGACTTCGACAATTCGGGCAAGCCCCGCGTCCGCATCGACTCTAACGATGTTTTCACAAATAATGCACCCGGATTCAACCAGTCGTGGACCGCCGCCGTCAGTGTCGAGGACGGCCAGTGGCACCATGTGGCTTTCACTTACACGAACACGAACAAGACGCTGCGGCTCTATGTGGATTATGTGCTGAGCGCGACCGGCACTTCCTACAGCAACCTGGTTTACGACAGTAGCCAACTGCGCATCGGCCAAGGCGCGGGCGCACGCGCCTTCGACGGCTGGATCGACGAAATCCGCATCACCGATAGCGTGCTGACGCCCGAGCTGTTCATGACGGTGAGCGAGCCGACCTCCACGCGCGGCTACTGGACGTTCGACGACGGCGCGAACGGCACCACGGCCAACGTGCTGACCAACACCTTTTATGCGCCTTTGCTGTATGGCACGGCTGTGGCGGCCGGCGGCGCTAAACCGACCTTTTCAACGCAGCGCCCAAATACAACCTCATGGCGTATTTCAAACGGCAAAGGCGGCCCTGTTGTCAACATGAACGACGGTTCCCTCTTCTTCGTGAACGCCGGGCTGCCCGCCAACACCAATTCGGCAAGCGGCGGGCAGGTCACCGTTGCAGGCTCGAGCCTGCCCGCGCAGATGACCAACTTCACGGCCGAGGCGTTCGTGAAGGTGAACCGTCACGTGAACTACCCGCAGGTCGTCGGAAAAACGCGTGCTCTCACCGGCGGTTATAGCTGGTCTCTCGGGATGAACGCTTCCGGCAACCTCCGCTCGCGCATCGACAGCGAGACCCCTCCCAGCACGACCGGCTTCAACCAGACCCTGGAGTCTTCCGCCTTTATGGAGGACGGCAAGTGGCACCATGTGGCGCTGACCTACGACTACCCCACCAAGACGGCTAGGCTGTATAAGGATTACGTGAAGGTGTACGAAGTTGCCACCGTCAATCCGATGATCTTCGACAGCGGCGACATCAAGATCGGCAACGGCGACCAAGCCTTCGACGGCTGGGTCGACGAGGTGCGCCTGACCGACCGCGTGCTGGCGCCGACCGAGTTCCTTTACACGGTGCCGCTCGCCGGCACCGTCATCGGGGTCAAGTAACTTGCGCGGCGCGCCTCAGCGCCGGATAAGCCGCATGGCGTTGAGCATGGCGAGCAGCGCCACGCCCACGTCGGCGAAAACCGCCTCCCACATCGCCGCCACGCCCGCCACACTCGCAAGCAGCACCGCGGCTTTGACGCCGAGCGCGAACACGATGTTCTGCGTGACCACGGTTCGCGTGGCACGCGCCTGACGCAAGGCCGCGCCGATGCGCAGGAGGTCGTCGTCCATGATCACCACATCGGCGGCCTCGATCGCCGAGTCGCTGCCGAGCGCGCCCATGGCGATGCCGATGTCGGCCTCCGCCAGCACGGGCGCGTCGTTGATGCCGTCGCCCACATAGGCCAGCACGCCGCCGCCCGACAGCCGTTTCCGCTCGCTCTGCATCAGCGCGACCTTCTCGTCGGGCAGCAGGCCCGCATGCAGGTTGTCGATCCCGACCGCCTCGGCCACCGAGCGCGCCGCGCCCTCCGTGTCTCCGGTGAGCATCACGACGCGCTCGACGCCCAGCGTCCGTAGCTCTCGGATGGCTTGAGCCGCCTCCGCTTTCACGGCGTCGCTGACAGCGAGATAGCCCGCATAACGGCCGTCCACGGCCACCCAGAGCCCTTTCCCGTCGCCCGCTTGAGCGAGCGGCACGACCGCTCCGACTGACCGCATGAGCGTCCCGTTCCCGACCAGCACCCGCCGCCCGTCCACGACCGCCGCCACGCCCTGCCCGGCCGTCTCCCGCACCTCGCCGACGCGCTCCCTGCAAGGTTCGCCGTAAGCGGCCACCACGCTTTTCGCCAGCGGGTGCGACGAGTGCATCTCGGCGTGCGCCGCCAGCTCGAGCACCTCCGCTTCCGAAAACCCGTCCGCCGGATAGATTCCGGCCACCTCAAATTTGCCGTAGGTCAGCGTTCCCGTCTTGTCGAACACGACCGTGCGCACTTGCGCCAGCGCCTCCAGATAATTGCCGCCCTTGACCAGCACGCCTTGGCGCGAAGCCCCGCCGATGCCGCCGAAGTAGCTCAGGGGAATGGAGATCACCAGCGCGCAGGGACAGGAGGCCACCAGAAAGACCAGACCCCGGTAAACCCACACGGAAAAGCTCTCGCCCGTCAACGCCGGCCCCAACGTCATGACCAGCGCCGAGAGCGCGATCACCGACGGCGTGTAGACGCGGGCGAACCGCGTGATCAGTGCCTCAGTCCGCGCCTTGCGGGTGGAAGCGTCCTGCACCAAGGCCAAGATGCGGGCGACAGCGGTTTGGGCATAGGGCCGTGTCACGCGCAGCCGCAGAACGCCCGTCAGATTCACGCAGCCCGCCAGCACCTCGTTGCCGGTCACGGCATCGCGCGGAAACGACTCGCCGGTCAGCGCCGAGAGATCAAGCGCGGACAACCCCTCCACGACTTCCCCGTCGAGCGGCACGCGCTCGCCCGGTTTAATGAGGATCGTGTCGCCGACAGCCACCTGTTCCGGGTCGGCCTCGACAAAGACGCCGGCGCGCAGGACGCAGGCCGTGTCTGCGCGGAGATCCATCAGCGTGCGGATCGAGCGGCGCGAGCGCCCCACCGCCAAGCCCTGCACCGCCTCGCCAACCTGGTAGAACAGCATCACGGCCACAGCTTCGGGATATTCGCCGATAATCATGGCACCTACTGTGGCAATCAGCATGAGGAAGTTCTCGTCGAAGAGCTGGCCGCGTGTGAGATTCCGCAGCGCTGCCCACAGCGGGCCGTAGCCGACGAGGCCGTATGCCGCCAGATAGAGGCCCACCCGCGCCATGCCTGTCCTGTCTCTTATACACATCTCCGAGCCCACG
>CAYSXF010000313.1:0-5714 GCA_964434815.1 uncultured Lentisphaeraceae bacterium | reverse complement strand
GACAGGCATCGATGTTACCTGATTCGGGATTGATCGGGATCTGACCCGAGCAGAACACCATGCCGTTGGACACAATCGCCTGAGCGTAAGGCCCGATGGCTTCCGGCGCGCGGGCTGTTTTGATCTTTTCCATGTTCGTACTCCTGAGCTTGCTTTTTTTGAAAAAGAAACGTTCTGACACGCAGCCTTTCTCTGGCAGGGACGGTCCCCCGAACCTTCCGCAGACGCCTTGGGGATGCGTCCCTACCTCATGCTGCGGTCACCTTCCTCCGGCACCAGCACCGAAAGCGCCGCAGGCAACACATGAACTTCGACCGGCGTGGTGCCGATGATGTCGCCGTCGGCCTGCACCGAAATCGGCTCATCGCTTCGGACGGTCACGCTCTTCTTGGCGACGATCTGATGAACGACCTTGTTGTCGTATTGCGGCGCAAGATGCTTGAGAAGATAATACCAGGGATATTCCAGCGGCGTCTTCATGCAGAGGATGCAGACATCGATCTGCCCGTCGTCAGCGCGGACGTCGGGGCCATTCGGGTTGAGCCCCTTGGCCAGGATTCCGCAGTTCGAGATCGCGATGTCGGTCGCCTGAAACACGCGCGTCTCGCCGTCGACCGTCACCTCCAGACGCTGCGGTTTTGCTTGAAGAACCTCCCACACAGCCGTTCCGAAATAGGCGGAGCGTCCGAACAGGCTTTTGCCCAAACGCGAGGTGCGGTCGATGACCTCCGCGTTGATGCCGACGCCGGCGTTCAGAAGGAAGGTCCGGTCGCCGATCCGCATGGCGTCGATCCGCCGCAGCCGAGGCTTTCCCGCCAGCAGCGCAACCGCAGCGCCCACGTCGATCGGGATACCCAGTTCGCGCGCCACCAGGTTGCCAGTGCCCATGGGGATGATGCCGAGCGGAATCATCCCCCCCACGAGGGCGTGCGCAACCGCGGAGACGGTGCCGTCACCGCCTGCGGCGGCGATCTGTCCGAAACCCTCTTCCATTTTCCTGCGCACGCATTCCGACACAGCCTCATCAGCGCCGATGTCGTAAGTCTCCCACGTGTGGCCGGCAAGAGAAAAATGGGCATCCAAGGCCTCATGCAAAGCCTGTTTCGCGCGATCGCTCACCGTTGGCGCAACTATAACAAACGCTTTCATCTTAATTCACTTGAAGCCGCTCCCTCAGATACGCACGGGCCGCTTCGCAACAGACCGTCACTCCTGGATCATCGCTGAGCGTCTTCAGATACTTCTCCCGAAACTCCAAAACCTGACGGTCCTTTGCCAGCCTTAACGCCGTTCGGAAGTGCATGCCCCCGTGCAGCCACCCCACCTGGATCAGCACGAAATCCGACAGGTTCTTGATCCACGCGTAACTGACCGGCAACCCTCTGCTGATCGCTGCCACCACATCGGGCGATGGCGCTCCCTTGACGCGGAGGTCCCACGCGATCTCCGGGTTGCGCTCCAGCGAGCCGTCTGTGATCGCCGTTTCCATCACGCGAAAAATGTCGAGCTTGTCCGCGTCCCGAACCAGATGCGTCAGTTCCGCCGTGCCAGCCGCCACCGAAGCCGGAACCCCTTTCCTGCTGTGCAAAGCCACCGCCGCGAGCACACGCTTGCGCTCGGCGGCGGGAAGCCCATCCAACCAGCGCTCCTGCCCGATCACCTGCACACCGCGCTTCGCATGGTCTATGGAATCCGCATCGCGAAACGTTCCGAACTCGGTGAGTTGCGAATACCGTCCCGCATCGTGAAGCAGCGCGCAGGCCTCGCCAATCGCGCGCGCCTCCTCCGGCCAATCCTCGCCAGCCATAATCCGCTTGGCGTCCTCGACCACGCCCAGCGTGTGGGCCAGCTTCAGCTGCAACATCTGCGGCAATGTGCCATCTGCCGCACGAAACGTGTCAACATACGCGTGATACCGCCGCGTCAGCGTTTCCAAGAAGTCGTGTGTCATAGATCGATGATCGAGATCGTCTGCGTCTTGTCCGCCTTGTGCGGCCCGTAAGTCAGGTCGATGTTCGAGATGTACAGTTTGTTGCCGAGCCGTATGCACTCTGAGGGCGCGTCCAATTCGCCGTGGATGCCGTCGCACGGCGGGTTCTTAGCGATCAGCGTCGCCTGACCCGTCTTCGCGTTGACGCGGAAAATCGCATTGCCCATGAAGTCCGCGAACCAGATGCTTCCTTCGCCGTCGTACTGCATACCGTCAATGCTCTTGGCGCCAGCGACTTTCGTGAAGAGCTTTATTCCTTTCACATCGCCGGCCGCGTCAAAACTCAATTTCCAAATTTCCTGATCGCCGAAGTTCGCGACGCACAGGTTGCCGTCGCCGTCGAAGCACAGCCCGTTCGCGCCGACTTTGACCGGCCCGCGCGTCTTCAGCGTGAAGATCACATGCGGATCCTTCAGCGTGCCGTCGACTTTGACAGGCGCATCGGCCTTGAGCTCGGCGAGCTTGAAGCGGTAAGTACCGCTGTCCATGGGATCGCCCGGCCCGAACGTGGTCTCGTTGACATAGAGAGAGTCGCCTTGGGCCGCGACGCCGTTCGCGGCGTGCAGGCCGACTGCCACAACCTCCGCCCGCAAGGCCTTGCCGTTCTCGAACACCACGCGCAGCACGCGCGACTTGCCGAGCCCCTTGCCTGCGTGGTTTTCGTTGTCTGCGACATAAAGGTTGCCGTCCGAGCCAAATACGATCCCCAGCGAGCTGCAGATGCCTGTCTCAGGATTCTGCGGCAGGTCGATGATCTTTTCGATCTTGTCGTCCTTGGTAATCCTGCCTATGCAGCTCGTCTTTTCGCTCGCGAGATTGTTGAGCGAAATCCAAATCGACCCGTCCCGAATCGTCATGCCGTCCGGGTTCGTGTACTGCCCGGTCAAATCAATACCGAGCCGCGGGATCTTCAGCACGCCATCTGAGCTGCCATCGCTCCCCGGCTGGCTCTCATGCACGCCACTCTGGACTTTGTTCGGTTTTGCAGGGCCTTTGCCGCACCCCATCAGACCCACCGCAGCGAACGCCATCGCACACACCATGACTCGTTTCATTCGTTCTTCTCCCTCGCATAACTTCGCGCCATACCAAAGCGTATGCGTATCACTATATCGCATTTTCCTTCGCGTTGTCGAGCGCCCCCTCATTGAGAGTGCAAAGCAATCATCAAAATCTAGAGCTTAGATGCGTCAGCCTGAAGTCCACCGTCGCTCCCCTTGCCTTTGTGCTTCCTGGATGGTATAATAAACGACATGTAAACTTTTCGGTGTGAGGATCGTACTCATCAAGTAACCAGATCACGCTAAACCCCATAATTAATCGTCATAAATAACGGATATTACTCCGCGGGTCCCAGGTTTAAGTCCTGCCAGGGGCGACAAATTGAGGCAATGCGCATAACGTTCCAAACCATGCAAACGGCATACGACACCATCGATTTTTCAAAGATTCGTTCCCTGCTTGACCAAGGTTGCCGGGTGGCGCTTTTCATACGCCATTCTGAACGCCCCGAAATCCGCGCAGACGACAAGGAGTTCGGGCGCAACCTCTGCCTGACCCCGCACGGTGTCGAGATGGCGCGACAGGCGGGCAGCCTTCTGTCAGGGTTCCGCGACGCGCGGTTTCACGCCAGCCCGATGACCCGCTGCCGCCTGACAGCCCACCACTTCGCCGAAGGAATGGGGTTCGCGGCGCCTGTCGTCGATGACGCAGATCCGCTGGGCGTGCGCGGGTTCTACTATGAAGACCCTTACGCTGTCCAGGACCTCATGCGTCGCCAAGGGTACATGGCCTACATGTTGGAGTATCTGCAAAACGGCCGTGCGCCGTATTCCAAACCCATCGGACCCGCCACCGACCAAACCGCCGAATGGCTTCAGCGCCAGACCACCGCACAGCTCGGCGTGTACGTGAGCCACGACATTTTCATCGCCGCCTTCCTGACTGGGCTGAACATGCGCACCTACACGGCAGACAACTGGGTGGGCTTCTTGCATGGCGCGGCGCTGATCCATTCACCCGCAACCGGCTGGGTCTGTCACGCGTGCGTGCCAGACCTCGCCGATAACATCGACCCCGCTCGCTTCGTGCATTAAGGACGCTTCATGGCTCTGATTTCTCTGCGCAACGTCACCATCCAGTATGGCGGCCCCCCTGTTCTCGACGCCGTCAGTTTCAGTGTCGAACCGGGCGACCGCGCCTGCATCACGGGCCGCAACGGCGAGGGCAAGTCCACCTTGCTCAAGCTGATCGCCGGCCTGCTCGCGCCCGACACGGGCGAAATCATCCGCCAGCCCAAACTGCGCGTGGCCTACCTCACGCAGGATGTGCCGGACGACCTCGACGGCACGGTCGAGGAAATCGTCGAGCAGGGCATCGGTTCTGCCGCAGACCACCATCACCACCCCGGCGCAGCCCTCTACCTCACCCAACTCGGGCTCGATGGCGACGCGCCCTTCAACACCCTCTCGGGCGGCATGCGCCGGCGCGTTCTGCTCGCGCGTGCCCTCACGTCCGACCCCCACCTGCTTCTGCTGGACGAGCCCACCAACCATCTCGACATCGAGTCCATCGAGTGGCTTGAAACGTTTCTCCAGAAAAGCCGCTTCGCCTGCCTCTTCGTCACCCATGACCGTGCTTTCCTCAAGCGGGTCGCGATCAAGGTGCTGGATCTCGACCGAGGCAGCCTTGCCGGCTGGGACTGCGACTACGCCACCTTTGTCCAGCGCAAGCAGGATCTGCTCAACGACGAGGCCGTGTTCTGGGAGCGAAAGACCAAAAAGCTAGCCCAAGAGGAAGTCTGGATCCGCCGCGGCGTAAAGGCCCGCACCTGTCGCAATGAGGGCCGCGTCGCGGCCCTTCTCAAACTGCGCGACGAGTTCAAGCAGCGCCGCACGCAGTCGGGCGTCAGCAACATCCAGTTGGGTTCGAGCGAATCCTCCGGCGAGCAGGTGCTTAAAATTAAAAACGTCTCCTTCGCCTATCCCGGCGCGGAGCAGCCGATCATCCGCGATTTTTCCGCCAAGGTCCTGCGAGGCGAGCGCATCGGAATCATCGGTCCCAACGGCGCCGGCAAGACCACCCTGCTCAAACTGCTCTGCGGTCGTCTCCCCCCCACTACCGGGAGCATCGTTCAAGGCTCGCGGGTCCAGCTTTCCTTTTTCGACCAGCTCCGCGCCCAACTCGACCTCGAAGCCTCGGTGCTCCACAACCTGGCCGATGACAAAGAAGAGGTCGTGATCGGCGGCGTGCGCAAGCATGTCTACGGTTACCTTCAGGACTTTCTCTTCACCCCTGACCGCGCCCGCACGCCAGTGAAGGCGCTCTCCGGCGGCGAGCGCGCGAGGTTGCTGATTGCCAAGCTTTTCCTTCAGCCCGGCAACCTGCTGGTCATGGACGAACCCACCAACGACCTCGACATCGAGACGCTCGAACTTCTCGAGGAGCAGATCCTCGGCTATGCCGGCACGCTGCTGCTGGTTAGCCACGACCGGGCTTTCCTCGACAATGTCGTCACCAGCACCTTCGTCTTGGACGGCAGCGGCAGCGTCGGCCTCTGCCCCGGCGGCTATGCCGACTGGCTGCGCCAGCGCCCGGCGACCGGGCAGGAAACGCCGAAGAAGTCCGAATCCGCAGCGGCCAAACTTACCTCCCTGCAGCGCAACCCCGGCCGCCTGAGCTACAAAGAGCAGCGCGAACGCCAAGAGCTGCCACGCCTCATTGA
>CAYSXF010000312.1:0-5715 GCA_964434815.1 uncultured Lentisphaeraceae bacterium | reverse complement strand
CGTCTGGGACAATCTGCGCGCGCCGCGCATCGCCGCCGCGCTGCTGCCGCCGCGGACCGGCCAGCCCGCGCGCGCCATCCCCGAGCGCATCGGCGAGCCGAGCCTGATCAAGCACGTGGTCTACATCATCAAGGAGAACCGCACGTACGACCAGGTGCTCGGCGATGTGACCAACGGCAACGGCAGCGCCCACCTCTGCACCTTCGGCGAGAGCGTCACGCCGAACCAGCACAAGCTCGTCCGCGAGTTCGCGCTGCTCGACAACACCTGCTGCGCGGGCATCCTCAGCGCCGACGGCCACCAGTGGAGCATGTCCGCCTTCGGCACCGACTATCTGGAGAAATCCTTCTGCGGTTGGCCGCGCTCCTACCCCGCCCCGGGAAGCGATGCGCTGGCCTACGCGCCCACCGGCTTCATCTGGGACAACTGCCGCCGCCACGGCGTCAGCTTCCGCAACTACGGCGAGTTCATGACCGCTTCCGTCAAGTGGCGCGACGCGAAGAAGAAGGGCAAGCCCGGCGCCCGCGATTGCTACGAGGCGTGGCGCACCAAGAGCGACGCCATCGCCTACTCCAACGAGCCCGAAATCGAGTCCGTGCGCTCGTGCTCGTCGACCAACGACTTCATCGGCTGGGCGCTCGAAGTGCCTGACCAGGTGCGCGCCGATTTCTTCCTGAAGGAGCTGAAGGCGTTCGAGGCGCGCGGAGAGTTCCCGCAACTCGTCATCCTCCGCGTGCCCAACGACCACACCAGCGGCGTGAAGAAGGGCACGCCGACGCCCGACGCCCAAGTCGCGGACAACGACCTCGCCATGGGCCGCATCATCGAAGGCCTGAGCCACTCCGCATTCTGGAAGGACCTGACCGTCTTCGCGATCGAGGATGACCCGCAGGCCGGCTTCGACCATGTGACCGGCTACCGCACCACCGCGTATGTGGCGGGGCCGTACGTCAAGCGCCACGCGGTGGTCAGCACGCAGTACAACACGACCAGCCTCCTGCGCACGATGGAGCAGATCCTCGGGCTGCCGCCGATGAACCAGTTCGACGCCAGCGCCGTGCCGATGGGTGACTGCTTCACCGACGCGGCCGACCTCACGCCGTTCACGCCCGTGCCCAACAACATTCCGCTCGACCAGATGAATCCCGAGACCAAATCCGCGATGACGCCGCAGCAGGTCCGCGACATGCTCGCCAGCAACAAGATGAACTTTTCCGTGCCCGACAAAGCCCCCGAGGACGTGCTCAACCGCATTCTGTGGCGCGCCGCGCGCGGCGAGAACGTGCCCTATCCCGAGTGGGCCATCACGCCGACAGTGGATAACGACTGACCGGGAGAGAGTCAGGCGGCTGGCCTGTCGATAACTTCAACGTTCGACGTTCAGAGTTCGGCGTTAGCGTTACTCTATCGTGCGTTGGTTAGCCGACGTTATTGCGGGCGGGGGTGCCCACACTCCCAGTCGTGCGACACGCTTTCATCTGAAACGCGCCAGATGCTTGGGCACTTGAGCCCTACGCTCCGTTATGTCCGAAACCGCAGAGGAAAACAACGAGAGGCTACGGATTTCGCGGATAGCGCGGAAAGGGTTCTTCTATTCTTTGGCTGTATGAACAACTATGGCAACTCTCATCCGCGAAATCCGTACAATCCGTAGCTTGACCCAGAAATGCATGATCATACAGTAGGAGTCAAGTGCCCAAGCATCACGCGCCATTCTCGCATACCTCCTGTCAAAACCGATTATGCATGCTCTTTTCTTTCCACTTGCCCCAGGGTCGGCGTTTGCTCTACATTAGTTCCATTGGCCAGCCGGTTAGATGCCGGCGACAATCAATCAAGGTGACGCCATGAATCCTGACATTCGCTGGAAACAGCGCTTCAGTAATAACCTGCTGTCGCACACGTATGATCAGGCTGTTTTTGGGGAAGCGGTGGAGGCTATCGCGTCGCGGTACCTGCCTGCGATGGCGTCGCTCCATGCATTTCTGGTGGCGGAGGGGGCGAAATGACCGCGCCAGGTCTGAACGAGCGCGAGGTTCTGCTGATGGCAGGCGTGCTGCGCCGCCACCCCGAGGTGACCTCCGCCAAGTTGTTCGGATCAAGGGCCAAAGGCACATTCACGCCCCGGTCTGATGTGGACGTGGCCGTGTGGGGCGAGGTGGACTCTTTGCGGGCAGAGGCTATTGCCGCCGAACTCGACGAGCTGCCGCTCCCGTACCGGTTCGACGTCAAACCGTTCGCGTGCATTCGGCTGCAAGCTCTGCGCGACCACATCGAGCGCGTCGGCGTCCCGCTGTATCCCGAGCCGGGTCAGATTTAAACCTTTGGACTGTTGGTGCAGGCGGCAAGGTCGAACCACCGGCTAGTCCTGAGCTTGCCAAAGGAGCTGACCGCGACCGTCGAACATAGAACGCGGAAGTGTTTCCCTGTTGAATCAAACAGGCACCGTCAGCTTACGAAGCGATGTTCCCTATGATACTCGAGATAAGGTTGCATGCCGGCTGAAATATGGCGCAACCGAAAAGCCTGATCGATGCGCATCTTTCGTTGATCAGTAGAATCAAAGGATGGAGATAAATCCATTACACCGTTTGGCTGGAAGGTGATGAGGCCTTTGTCGAACAACGCGTCTAAATCCGGAATGAGGAGCAAGCCGTTGTTCCGGTCCACTTTTTCTTCAATAGCAGACTCGTTCCAAGGCTTAATATGACTTGCACGCAAAACGCGTTGCTCTTGAACTCCGGTGACAGCACAGGCTCCATTCCACAGTTTCAGTTGATTGCTCCTGAAAACCGTTTGGGCAAGTCCGCGCGTCTTAGAAAGTATCCGTTTATCTATGCTGTTCAGAGCGCTGTTGGAGGCAACCGAGTAGCCTACAACTTCCTCACGTATAAAAGACGGTTGTTCGTCGGTTTCAAGTGAGGCTGACGATACAACCTCAAACGCAAACTCGCTTGGTCGCTCAGCGTGGGGAATGAACGTCACCAGAATTACCCTTCCATGAAATGTAAAGGGCATATGATGTTGCTCGCGATAGAACAGGTGAATGTCATCACCGTTTAGCGACGCATTCACAATCCGCACGTCATTTGCGTGTTGTGATTCACCTTCCCACTGAAGAATTCCGTCGCAAAGAAAATCTTGGTATTGGGTAAGGCAACTTTGCTTAACTCGGGTAACAAACAGAAAGATCAGATTCGTTTTGACAGGGGTGAACACGCCGCGGCTAATGGCCTGAAATCCCGCTAGTCCCCATAAGGAAGCAAGCTTAGGCCGCTCATAAGCCTCGCCGATTCTGAGATGTGCTAAATAATCGATAGTCCCCATTTGAAACAACACCCATTTACAAAACCCGTACGGAAAGTGAGATAAATGTATCAGGGTACTACCGGCGAGACCAGGTCAAATGAACCTGCACTTCCTCTATCCACATCTCATGATATGTGAATAGGGACAGAACCGGCACGAGTTCACCGGCGACTCGCGGACGATTGGGGAAATGGAGTCAGTGACCGGGAAAGCCTGGATGAACACGCGGGGCAGAGACCCCGTGTATCACTATGCCGAGATGGACTGGCCGCACCTTCGCAAATCACGGGGCATGGGATTAAAGCGATTGAAGGGGCTGGTGGAGATGTTCGCGACCGCCGCGGACCGGTAGCATCGGATGATGAATACTGGCACAGAACCCAATTCCACACTTCATGAAGTGTGGAATTGAGCACCTGAGCTGAACCCCATCCGCGCTCGGAGTTCGCGGACCACCGGTGATGCTGAACTATGAAATCTCGGTTGTTACCGCCGAAATTTCATGGTAAGCTGTGGGTATGACAAATCGGAATGAGGCTGTCCGGATGGTCCTCGGACTATTGAGACGACACCCCGTTGTCGGACTTATTGGAGCAAGACAAGTTGGCAAGTCCACCCTGTCGCGCATGATCGCCGAGGCCTATGCGGGAACCGTCACAACCTTCGATCTCGAGGACGATGCCGACTTGGCGCGGCTGAGCGATCCCATGCTCGCGCTGCGCTCCCTTTCTGGTCTGGTCATTCTGGATGAGATTCAGAGGCGGCCTGACATTTTCACCGCATTGCGCGTATTGGCGGACAGGCCGAAGTGTCCTTGCCGCTTTCTCGTTCTGGGAAGCGCTGCCCCCGTGTTGCTGCAACAGTCTTCAGAAACGTTGGCGGGGCGCATCGCCTACCACACGCTGAGCGGCTTCACGCTCGGAGAGGTCGGCGCAGATGCAGGCGACGCGCTCTGGCTTAGAGGCGGTTTTCCAAGGGCTTTTCTGGCTGAAAGTGACAGCGCCAGCATGGAATGGCGCCGCAGTTTCATCAGAACCTTTCTGGAGCGAGACCTCACGCAATTCGGGGTGCGCGTGCCTGCCATAGCCATGCGCCGGTTCTGGACCATGCTCGCCCACTATCACGGCCAAACGTGGAACGCCTCGGAGTTCGGGCGCTCATTTGGCGTGGCCGACACCACTGTACGCCACTATCTGGACATCCTGACCTCCGCGCTGGTCATGCGACAACTGCAGCCCTGGCACGCTAACATCGGCAAAAGACAGGTCAAAGCGCCTAAAGTCTTCATCGCCGACAGCGGCTTGCTCCACGGTCTGCTGAATGTAACCTCACGTGAGGATATTGAGAGCCATCCCAAGCTTGGTGCCTCGTGGGAGGGCTTCGTGATTGAACAACTCCTCGCGCATCTGCGGGCCGAGCCAGACGAAAGTTTCTACTGGGCTACCCATACCGGTGCGGAGCTGGATCTGCTCGTGGTTCGGGGCAACTCACGGCGAGCCTTCGAAATCAAGCGCACCAGTTCCCCAACCGTCACGCCCTCGATGCGCTCGGCCCTGAAAGACCTCAAACTCGACTCCCTTGATGTGATCTACGCCGGGAGCCGGACCTTCCCGCTTCACGAATGCATCCGCGCTGTCGGCATCTCGCGTCTGCTAAAAGACGTCCTCCCGCTGAAGTAGCCGAGGCGTGGATAGAAGGATAACGCCCGACGCTAAACGCATATTTGCTAGCGTTCGAACGCGCCCAAATCGGGATGGACGCCGCGGAAGGGGAAGCCGATGTCGACGCCGGCGTCGATCAAGGCACTGCCTTCGGCTGGGTGGAGGAACGCAATCACGGGCAGGTCGCCGTTGGCCTGCCGCGGCCGTATGAGCTCGCTCTCGTCGAGGCTGGCGAAGTCTTTGTCCGTCAAACGCAAGTCCATCGTGAAGGAGTTGTGCGCGGCGTCGCTCTTGGCCGCGTCGAGCTGCATCAGGTCGCGGGCGCTTCTGTAGGCCACGTTGTTGCGGAGGGTGTGGCCGAAGCCCGGCACGTCCGTGCGGTTGTCCGCGAGACGGCAGAGCATGTTGAAGTTGGAGCCGTTGCGGAAGGCCGTGTTGTTGAACCAGTCGCTGCCGCCAAGGTGGTGGTTCGAGTAAAACCCGTTGGCCTTGTTGCGGACGGCGAGGCAGAAGCGGACTGTGTGGCGCGGGATCACCTTGGGCAGCCTCTCCACCGGGGTTGTCCCGTAGCCGCCGCACTTGAAGCCGTTGCCGTCGCCCAAGCTCTTGAACGCCGGCGAGAACCCGTTGTCGAACGCCCAGCAGTTCTCGAAGGTGACCGCCTCGTGCGAGCCGATGCAGTCGAAGCCGTCGTCGCTGTTGAACCAGGCGCGGCAGCCGCGGAACACATTGCCCGTGGCACCCT
>CAYSXF010000311.1:0-5726 GCA_964434815.1 uncultured Lentisphaeraceae bacterium | reverse complement strand
AACAACATCATCCGGATCTTCGGAGCCGGATATTGGCGGAAGGGTAACAAACTTCATGAAGAGCAAAATCACATACACGGATGAGCCCATAGGCAAGGTACGGGTAGTAAAAGACTTTCTCCCCTCACCCGATCAACTCGCGTTCAAGGAAGAGAAGGTCAAGGTCACGATCTCTCTGAGTCGGACAAGCCTAGACTTTTTCAAAGATCAGGCCGACTTGCACAAAACCGCTTATCAGAAGATGATCCGGAACCTGCTGGACGCATACGCGGTTCAACACATGAAGTAAACGGCGAGGTATGGCCTATATAGACGAGCCATCGGCCTTTCAACTGTGTCAATGGGTGCATGTGGCCCCGCTCGACAGTCACGGAACCTCCTGCGTCGTTACGCTAGGGCGTGCTGTGGCTGTCGTCGGGGCTGAGGGTGCGGCCTTCAACAGTAAAGCCCTGCGACGTATCCCAGGCTCTCCCACACTTCATTGTCCGTGGGCTGTGGTTCTGTGGGCTGGCACTTCAGCGTTAAGATGACGTTGACAGATACGGGGGCGCAGGATAAAGTTGCAGCCCAATGCAGATGACAGCACCTCGGGTATGGAGCTTGTGCGAATGACGGGACAGGACGAGACGGAACGCTTGGCTGAGGTGACCCTCTACACCGACGGCGGATGTGAGCCGAACCCTGGCACGGGCGGTTACGGAGCCGTCTTAGTCTGCGGCGACCAGACCCGCGAACTCTCGGGCGGTTTCGAACGGACCACAAACAACCGCATGGAGATTTTCGCCGCCATCGCCGGCTTGGAGGCGCTTGCGGCGCCGAGCCGCGTAACCCTGGTCAGCGACTCCCGCTACCTTGTCGACGCGATGGCGCTGGGCTGGGCCAAGCGCTGGCGGGCGAACGGCTGGCGGCGCACCCAGAAAGAACGCGCCGTCAACGCTGACCTCTGGCAACGTCTCCTGCTCCTCTGCGAGCGCCACAGCGTCGCATTCCAGTGGACCCGGGGCCATGCCGGCCATGAACAGAACGAGCGCTGCGACGTCCTCGCCATGACCGCTCTCAAGCAGCCCGGCCTCCCGGCGGACACAGGCTACGCGTCACGCAGCGAAGCATGTTCTCCTGCGGAGATGTCCCGCAGCGCCGTTCAAGCTGAATTTCTTTTGCAGTAAACAGAACACGTTCGATTCGAGTGGTCTAAGGCTTTTCAACTTGATGCGGCTTCTTCCAAACGCGCCAGCCTGCTATTTTGGTTTCCGCCAGACAGGGACGAACAGCACGCGCGCTTGGTCTTCGCCGCCGTAGGCCAAGAGGCCCCACAGCACGCTCCACCGGTACTGTAGCGAATCGCCGCTGCCCCGCCTATACCAGGAGGCCACCAATGGCAACCGCCAATATGTGAAGTCTGAGCGGCGGTCATCCACATGGCGCAGGAGACCGAAGAGCGTCCCAAGATAGTGCCGGTCCGAGTTGTTCTCCGCGCGGAGCAACAGCCCGCACGCGAGGTTCAGCCGGAAAAAGTTGTTGCCGTCCTGAACATCGGCCGCGTAACCGCCCAACACCTTGCACCCTGCGGAGTAGCCGTCATACACGGGGAAACGCACCGGCCATGGAAGATCCGAGCACCACGACCCTACGAGCGACGGCGTGTCCGCCACCACGCGCGTGCGCAGTGCAAGCGCCGCCAGTTCCCCGCATGCCGCCGGCGCGCAGCGGGGCGACGACGTCCAGACCGCAGCAACCAGCCTCCCGTCGCGAGCCACTCGCCACTGCGCTTTATCAAATCCGTCGCTAAGACGCCGCTCCACGCCGCGGACAAACGCGCGAGCCTGCGAGGGACGCTCCAGATACGTCAGCCACACGGTCGTAACCTCCCCCTGCGCGCCCTTCAGCAGGTAGACACGATCCCCCATCCATCCTTCGAGATAACCGAACTGGCGGGCTGTGACCATCTTTTCGCCGCCGAGCCAGAGGGCTGTGCCGAGGGCTCCCAGACTGTTCGTTGAAACACCTTGTTGAACGGAACGGAAGAGCGCCTCAGGCGGCTCAAAGACGGCGGGCTTGAACTCCCGCAAATAACGCTTCTCAGGATAGAGGACCTCGGCCGTGGTCACCGGCAGGCGCGAGCGGTAAATCGTGTCCACCGCCTGCCACCCCGCCTCGCGCCGGATACGGTTGGCGAACACCGCTCCGTCCAAGTACGGGCGGATCAGAGCCCCGCCCAGAAAAGCCGGACACCCCTCTATCTTGCCTTGAGCGTCGTCAAAACCCATGCGGCCCATCACACTCACAGCAAAGCTGCCTGCGGGCGTGGCCGTGTTCACCGGCATTTCAGCGAACACGCCGTCCAGCCCCACGAGGACCGCATCGCCCTCGACGAGCGAGGTCAACGCGAGGTTGCGGTCGAAACTGGACAGCGAGTCGCGCGTCAGCCGTTCCAAATCGAACTGCCCGTCTTCCACCGCATGACAGAACTCGTGCACATAGACGAAGCGGTCCATGCCCGGGAGCGCCGCCGCGTTGGTCACCGCTCCCCCTTCCACGTAGGCCACGCGCTTCTTCTCCGGATCGTAGTATGCGGCGACCTGCTGGCTCATGACGCGCAGATAGACTGTTTTAAGCGACTCACAGCCCTTCAGCACGCGGAACTGCTTCAACAACAGCTCGGTTTCGGCGAGATAGACGCGGTTTTCCTCCTTGTCGAACTCCTGAGCCAACGAGGCTCGCAACGCCTCGGGCGACTCACGCTCAATCGCCACCTGACGTTTCATGGGGAGCCCCCTCAGAGCGACCGCCTGCGACAAGTCGCGATGGGTCTGCACCGAGAGGTCGGCGCTTCGAGGCAGAGGGATCGAACTGCAACCCGCCAGCCCCAGAACAACGAAATAAATCCAAATGCGGCACCTGCAACTCAGCCCTTCGACACGTTTTTCTTTGCTCATGTGAACTTCCTGCTTGTAACTTTTTCCATAAATCATAAAAATTCACCCAATAAACAGCCACCACTCTCGTTTTTGATTGGAGAAGAGATGCCGGATGATTCAACTAGCGACGCAGAATTGCTGTCCGCTTTCGCGAAAGGCGATGCCGCCGCCTTGGATCATCTGGTAGCGCGTTATCGTCAGGCCCTGTTCTCTTGGCTGATGGGCATGACCGGAAACCGCGCGGACGCCGAAGACCTGTTCCAAGACATCTGGTGCCGCGTGATCCGCCACGCCGAACGCTTCAACGACGTGTCGTTCAAGGCTTGGCTGTGGAAGATCGCTCGGAATATTGTGATCGACTTTAGGCGAAAGCGCAAGCCGGACATCAGCCTGGATGCAGTAGACGATGAGGAAGACCAGCCGCTGCTGAACCAACTGACGGCAAAGGACATCGGCCCAGCCGAGGCGGTCGAGCGGAACGATTTGACGAAACGCGTTTTGAGGGCTGTGGCCTCGCTTCCGGAGGTGCAGCGGGATGTGTTTCTGATGCGTGTTCAGGGTAATCTCTCCTTCAGCGAGATCGCTACGACGCTGGACATTCCTCTGAACACGGCGCTGGGTCGTATGCACGACGCCATGATGAAACTGAAGAAATTGTTGGCAGAGGAGCAGTGACAATGAAAACGACACCTATAGTTCCGATCACCCTCGACGAGTTGGAGAAAGACCTTAAGACCCTCGCGCCTCTGGTGCGGGAGGCCTTTTGCAGGGAGGGCGAGCCTTCTGCCCGCGTGATCCGCGCCATCCACGATGAGGCCGTGGCGCACATCTCGGAGCGGAGTCGCCGCCGCCGCTTCATACCCCTTTTCCGGTCATTGGCCGCCGCCGCAACCTTTGCGCTGCTGCTGGGCGGTGCCATTCAGGCTCATTTCTCCCGAGTGGAGTTATCGCACGCTCGCGACGTGGGACACCTTCTGAATTTGGGCGCGTCACACGCCCCGACCGGAAGAAGCGAGAGCTCTCCCGAGCTGGCCGGGCGCTTGCTCAGCCTCCAGGGTCTGGATGAGGAGGCTTTTTTCGTCACATCTGAGGAAGAGGAAGTTCTTTGGCTGTAGACCAGAGCTTCTCAATCGCGTAATAGGCCCGAGCCTCGCTCGAGAACACATGCACGACGACATGCACGTAGTCGACGACGACCCAGCCGCTGCTGGAGTCGCCTGAATTACGGTAGCAGGTGACGCCCAGCTTCTTCATGTGGTTCTCGGTTTCCCCGATCAGCGCTTTCAGATGCGGGGCGGACGTGCCTGTCAACACAATGTAAAAATCCGTGACGTTCGAAAGCCCGCGCACATCGAAAATCCGGATATCCTGAGCCTGTTTGGCGTAAAGCGCCTTGGCCGACTCGATCGCCAGTTGTTCCGAGTTAATGTTCACCCCTCCTTTGTTGCCGCGTATAAACAGCGAGACCGAATATAGGCCTCGACCGCAGGACATACAAGATAGCGGATCGACATCCCTTCCGCAATTCTTCTCCTGATCTCCGATGAAGAAATATCGCAGGCCCGGCCTTTGATGATCCCCGCCAACAGCCGCTCCCGCAGTTCCGCCGGAAACGCGAGCGCATCCGCAGTGACGGTCACGTCTACCCCCGGCCGCTCAACCGTGATGAAGTCGCAGAGGTCCAGCAACTCGCCGATCCTATGCCAGTGGCTCAGTTCGCGCAAGGAATCCATGCCGATTATGAACGAGAACCGGTCCTGCGGGTGGCTCGCGCGCAGCGACTGAACCGTGTCGATCGCATAAGAAACGCCACCCCGCTCCAGATCCAGCGCGCACGTCTCAAACAGCGGGTCATCCGCTGCGCTGAGCCGCACCATCGCCAGCCTGTCAGCGCCCGACGCCAAACCGGGCATACCGCACTTGAACGGCGACACGTTGGAAGGCAGCAACAAGACGGAGTCGAGGGAGAAGGCTTCAGCGGCCGCACGGCCGATGAACAGGTGGCCGAGATGGATCGGGTTAAAACTCCCGCCGAGAATGCCGATGTGACTCATCTCGTTTCCCCCGAACATCCGCCATCACCTATGGCTTGCCCCGTCTCTGCGTCGAAAAACATCGCGTGCTCCAGCGCGACCGGCAATTCCACTGTCGCGCCGGGCGCGAACACGCGGTCAGGACTCACCCGTGCGACCACGCGCGTGCCGTCCTCTATGACCACCTGCACAAAGGTCTCGGCCCCCATGGGCTCCACGACGTCCACCACGCCCCGGACCGTCGCGCAATCGGGCGCTCCGCCTAGCGCGGCACCAACCGCCTCCGGCCTGAACCCCAACACAACCTCGCGCTCCAGAAAAGGCTCAACGGCTCGCACAGACC
Organism: uncultured Lentisphaeraceae bacterium; assembly: GCA_964434815.1. GTDB lineage: Bacteria > Verrucomicrobiota > Kiritimatiellia > RFP12 > UBA1067 > CAYSXF01. The sequence continues at coordinate 432 of CAYSXF010000311.1, read as the reverse complement.
TCTCCGGTACGGCGAAACGGCCCGTCGCATGCAGGAACTGACAGCCTCCCTGACACCGCAGGATGCGCCCTTTAAGGAAATTCATAGGCGGTGTCCCGATGAAACCGGCAACAAACAGGTTCACCGGCCGCTGGTACACTGCGAGCGGCGGAGCCGCCTGTTGGATTGCGCCTCGGTCCATAACAACAATGCGATCGCCCATGGTCATGGCTTCGACCTGGTCATGCGTCACATACACCATCGTCGCGCCAAGCCGGCGGTGCAGCCGGTTGATCTCGCTGCGCATCTCCACGCGCATCTTCGCGTCGAGATTGGAGAGCGGTTCGTCGAACAGGAACACTTTGGGCTTTCGCACAATGGCGCGGCCGACCGCCACGCGCTGCCGCTGCTGTCTCTTATACACATCTGACGCTGCCGACGAATAGAGAGGTG
>CAYSXF010000310.1:0-5740 GCA_964434815.1 uncultured Lentisphaeraceae bacterium | reverse complement strand
GAGATTTCTGCCTGTCTCGTGGGCTCGGAGATGTGTATAAGAGACAGTTCGCAACCTTGATGTCTCCAACCAAGGTTTGCCTGCGGCCAAGAAAATGGGCATTCTGATCCGCAACGACTCGGTAGGTACGCTGTCTGGCATTGAGGTGACGGGCTGCGACATCCACGACGTGGCCGGCGAACTGGCGGAGTATCGCGACGGCAAGGAGAGCGGAGGCATCGTTTTCACCATCAACGTCGCCAACCTGTCGGTTCCGTCAAAGTGGGACGACATCCGCATCGAGAGCAACGTGATTCACGACGTGGCCCGCAACGGCATCCTGATGCAGTCGCAGTGGATCAACAAGCCGGCCGACACGAATTCAAGCTGGCGTGGCCACGGAGCCTACACGGCCTCCGTGAATATCCGTATCTCGGGGAATAACCTTGAGCGCATCGGCGGCGATGGCATTATCTTATGGTGTGCAAAAGGTGCGGTGGTGGAACGCAATTTCGTGCGGCAGGCGAACAACAACTCGGTCAAACAGGGCCACGCCGCAGTCTGGCCTTACTTCTGTGAGGACGTCATCTTCCAGTACAACGAGGTGTGCGAAACGAAGACGAAGTACGACGGGATGGCCTTCGATTTCGACAACAGCGACCAGCGTTGCATCTACCAGTACAACTACAGCCACGACAACGAAGGCGGCTTCCTGAACATGTGCTGCGACGGCAACGGCAATGGCAATATCGCGCGCTACAACATCAGCCAGAACGACGGGTGCCTCTCCGGCAGCCGCGTCTTTCTGGTCCACGGCAACGGCAACCACGGCTACCAGGTGTACAACAACACGGTCTATGCGGGCAGAGGCAACCCCAAGATGTTCGAGCAGGGCGCGGACAGCAGCGGGAGTTCAATCTCTTTCAAGAACAATATTTTCATCAACACCGGAGCCGGCACCTTCCGCGCGCCGAAAGGCTGCACGTTTGAACGTAACCTCTGGTTCGGCTCTGGCCCGATCACCAATGACGCCCAGATCGTTCTCGCCGACCCGCGCTTGTGTGCGCCCGGCAGCGGAGGTATGGGACTCCGCTCCGTTGAGGGATACACGCTGACCGCTGGTTCTCCCGCTCTCGAGGCCGGATTGCCGGTCACGGACAACGGCGGAGCGGACTACTGGGGCAACCCCGTGGCAGGCGCGTCTGCGCCCCATCTCGGTGCCTTCAACGGACGCTCGGCCTGCAAAGGGAAAAGTGAAAGATGAAGTTACTTGCATACTCGTTTCAGGGATTTTTTCTGATGCTGAGCGGCCCGTTGTTTCTTGCCGCGGAGACAGCCAATATGCCCATTGTATAAGAATGCTGCCCAGCCGGTCGATGTCTGGCAAGGTAGAAAAGCACGCAGGAAGCTGAGGACGGCGTTTGCCGCGGTAGCCCGTGCTTGTCGCAAATCGGCACTGAATGGCGCAAAACGGCGGCTTACATCGGGCCGGGGGTTTTGCGACAATCAAACGAACAAACCATGATAAAACGCAGACTTAAACAATGGCGTTCGCTCGCCGGCCCGACGCGCACGAACGTCTCGCTGGCTCTGCTGGCGTTGCTGGTCTCGTCGACAGTTGGCGCTATTCAGCCCGATTCGCCACGGGTTACGTATAATTTCAACGCTGATTGGCTCGTGAAAGTCGGTGATCAGGGCCGTGCAGAAGATGCCGCGTTTGCAGATGTTGGATGGAAAAGGGTCACGCTCCCTTACGCTTGGAATGAGGACAGCGCGTTCAAGGTGAGCATCGGAGAGCTTCCGGTCGGCGTGGCATGGTATGTGACGCTACCGCTGACCCCGACGCAAGGCAAGACCGTCCGTATCGAACTCGTTGGCGCCATCGAGGACAAAGACGAGTTCGGCCTGGTCGAGGTTACGGGAAAGAAACTTTCCAACACGTCCGGCAGAAACAGCTCAGGCCGGCTGGAAATCATCGAGGCGGAAATCTATGAGCTGCTGGACGGAGGAGGTAAAAAATGGCTGTTATTGCGAGACCACGGGTGTCAGCGTTATTCACATGCTTGATGGCGGCGCTGCTTCAAGGTTTGTCAGGCCCGATTCATGCGGAGCCAGCCTCCGGGATGGCGGCTCAGACGGTGGGTCTCAGGGGCGATGCCGGGGTCAAGCGCATCGTCCTCATCGGTGACTCGACGGTCTGCGAGTACCCGCAGGCGCGTCCGGAGCGCGGCTGGGGTCAGTATGTTGAAGAACGCTTCAAAGACGGCACCGTCAAGGTCATCAATCTCGCCGTCGGAGGGCGCAGCACCAAGACCTTTATCACGGAGGGCCGTTGGAAGAAGGCGCTCGCGGAGAAGCCCGACTACGTGCTGATCCAGTTCGGCCACAACGATTCGCACGATTCAAGCAAGCCCGAAGCTACGGACGCCGCGACGGATTACAGGGAATACCTTCGGCGCTACATAGACGAGTCCCGCGCGATCGGCGCGACGCCCGTCCTCGTGACGCCGATGGTGCGAAGAACTTTTGATTCGAGCGGCAAGCTTCAGGACATCCTGCAGCGCTATGCGGAGGCGATGAAAGCGGTCGGCGCGGAGAAGAGCGCTCCGGTGATCGACCTGCACGCGTCGAGCAAGCGTCTCGTCGAGAAGTTTGGGCCTGCCGCCGCCGGAATGGCGAGCAAGAGCGGAGACGTCACGCATTTCAACGAGAAGGGCGCGCGGGCCATGGCTGGCTTGGTGATGGATGAACTGCCAATGGCTGTACCCAGGCTTAGAGACTATTTGAAGGCTCCATGAATGAAACGCAAACTCCTTTTCGCATTAGCCTTAACGACTTTCTTTGCGGTCGAGAGTTGGTTCGCCGAAACGACACCTCTGGTTGGCGAATGGCGCTTCGCCCTGGATCGCAGCGGCGTTGGCATGGGCGAAAAGTGGTTTGCGAAGGAATTGCCTGACAAAATCCAGTTGCCCGGCGTGCTTCAAGCGCAGGGGCGCGTTGACGAAGACGGGTGCCGGAACGCTGACGCTCTCCAACACGAACACCTTTACGGAGGCAGCGGTGAGTAGCGGTACGTTGGCCGTGAACGGCACGCTTTTCACCAACGCCGTGTCCGTGGCCTCCAACGCCATGTTGGCCGGAATAGGCACGGTCACGAGCGGAATCGCCGAAGGTTCAGAGCTTCGTGATGAAGTCCGATATGCGGTCCATGGCTTCCTTGAGCTGATCCATGCCCGTGGCGTAGGCGCAGCGCAGGAAGCCCGCGCCGCAGGCGCCGAAGGCTGTGCCGGGAACGCAGGCCACGTTGCGCTCGTTGAGCAGGCGCAGGGCGAACTCCTGCGAGGTCAGCCCCGTGGACTCAATGGAGGGGAAGACGTAGAACGCGCCGCGCGGCATGAAGCAGTCGAGCCCCATCTCGTTGAGCGAAGCGACGACGAAGTTGCGGCGCTGGTGGTAGGACTCGCGCATCTCCGCGATGTCGGCCTCGCCGTGCCTGAGCGCTTCGAGGCCGGCGATCTGGCCGGTGGACGAGGCGCACATCATGCAGTACTGGTGGATCTTCATCATCGCGTCGGTCAGCGGCGCGGGCGCGCAGACATACCCGAGGCGGAAGCCGGTCATGGACCAGGCCTTCGAAAAACCGTTCAGGAAAATCAGCCGCTCGCGCAGGCGCGGAATCGCGGCCATGGAGTGCCGGCCGCCCTCGTAGGTGAGTTCCGAGTAGACTTCGTCTGAAATCACCAGCAGGTCGTGGCGGATGGCGAAATCGGCGAGCGCCTCAGTGTCCGCCTTGTCGAGCGTGGCACCGGTCGGGTTGTTCGGAAAGTTCAGCAGCAGCACGCGGGTGCGCGGCGTTACTTTCTTCTCCAACTCGGACACCGTCAAACGGAAATCGTCTTTGCGGAAGGTGTTCACGGCGACAGGAACGCCGTGCGCCATGCGGATGAGCGGCGCGTAGGCCACGAAGCAGGGCTCGTGGTAGAGCACTTCGTCGCCGGGCGAGAGCACGGCGCGCAGGGCGATATCGAAAGCCTCGCTGACGCCGACGGTCACGAGGATCTCCGTTTTCCAGTCATACGCCGTGTGGAAAGAGGCGCGCATGTAGTCTGTGAGCGCCTGACGCAGTTCGGGCGTGCCGAGGTTCGAGGTGTAGCGCGTGACGCCGCGCTCGATCGAGGCGATCGCCTTTTCGCGGATGTGCCACGGGGTTTGAAAATCGGGTTCGCCGATACCGAGCGAAATCACGTCCTTGCGGCCGGCCACGATGTCGAAGAAGTCGCGGATGCCGGACTTGGGGATGTCGCGCAGATGCGGGGCGATGAAATCACGGGCAGACTTGGAGACGGTCGTCATGGGGTTCGCTTTCCATCAGGACGCCTTGGTCCTTGTAGGTTTTGAGCATGAAATGGGTGGCCGTCGAGAGCACGCCGTCGAGGGGGGCGAGGCGGGCGCTGACGAAGTTTGCGACTTCCTGCAGGCTCTTGCCTTTGACGATGAGCAACAGGTCGAAGCCGCCGGACATGAGGAACATGGATTCCACCTGCGGGAACTTGCCGATGCGGTTGGCGATACGGTCGAAGCCGCCCTCGCGCTCGGGGCGGATGCGCAGTTCGATCACGGCACGCACGTCGCACGACTCGAGGCGGTCGGTGTTCAGCACGGCTTGGAAGCCGCGGATGACGCCCTCCGCCTCGTAAGCCGCGATGCGCGCTCGGATATCCTCTTCGGTGGTGGCCAGCTCTTTGGCGAGGATCGCGTCAGGTTCGCGTGCGTTCTTCTTCAGGAGATCGAGTAGCGGGTCCATGGTGTGCCGCCTTTATGGGCGGACACGCAGGTCCGCCCGTACCGTTCGGGTTCGTAGTGGCAGACCTGCGTGTCTGCCCGTGTGTTGGAAATGGCCGCTAGTTTATCGCAAAACGGGTGCTAGATGCAAAGGTTTACAGCAGTTCGATCTGGTCGGTTTTAGCGGTAACGGACACGGCCTGGCCGATCAGGTCGACATTCAATATCACTTTCATGGTTCCGGACATGCGTGCAACGCGTCCCTCAACGCCCATGAACGGCCCTCCGGTGATCCGCACCATGCGTCCTTGCGTGAGCGGCTTTGCGGGCGTCAGCGTGGGGTCTGCTTTGAGCGCCCGGCGGACCATGATGAGGTCGCGCAACATGCGGCGTGGATGGGTCGGCTCCAGCACGCGGACGAGGAGGTTGGTCTGGAGCAATTGAAGGCGCTGTTGGGGCAAAAGTCTGACGAAAACGTAGCCTGGAAAAACGGGCAGCATGAACGTGACTTTGCGGCGCTGCACGACACGCGTTTTGTCTCGCAGCGGCAGGTAGAAGGGGATGCCGTAAAGGGCGCAATACTCCGACACCTTTTTTTCGGTCCGCGGTTTGACGAAAAGCACTTTCCAGTTCTGCATACGGGCGACATGATACAGAGTAGGCGGCATTGAATCAACAGGGAATCGGAGGCCAGATTTATGGAAGATGAATCATTTCGGCACACCATGTTTTGGGTTGGGAAACGGAACCGTAAAAGGGTAAGCTATCCGTTTCGAAAAATCGGGGTTAAAGATGAATAGGTTTTTGACGGTCATGGTATTGGCTGCGTCCGCTTTCGTTGCGCAGGCGGCTCCTGTGGCGGTGGTGCAGGGGCAGTGCGCTTTGGCGGTCGGCGAGCGACGGTTCGCGCAGTCCCTTGCGAGGCATGTGGAGCTGTCTCTTATACACATCTGACGCTGCCGACGAATAGAGAGGTGTA
>CAYSXF010000309.1:0-5743 GCA_964434815.1 uncultured Lentisphaeraceae bacterium | reverse complement strand
GGTCGACCGCCGCACCACGACGAGGCTCCCCGCCAGTCCCGCCGCGACCGACGTCAGCACCGCGGCCGCCACCGCGTTCACAAGGAACGGATACGTCGCCAAGTCTTTAAAGAAAATCAGCATTCCGTTTGTACCGTCATTTACAATCGCATCCGTGGTGCGGCGCGTCCAGCGCGCCCGACGGATCCAGCACATGGCAGTCCGCGTCGTGCCGAATCGTGGTCAGGCTGCCGCCGAACGCCTCGGTGAAGGTCGCCGAGGCCACCTCTCCGATCGCGTGCATACCCGCCGTGCGGTTCACGCACAGCACATGCGTCGCGTGCCCCGTGACCACACCCAGATTGTGCGACACCATCATCACGGTGACTTCCGAGGTCAGATCTTGGAACAGCTCGTACATCAGGCTTGCATGCTCGGGGTCGATGTTGGCCACCGGTTCGTCGAGCAGCAGCAGCTCCGAGCCGCCCGCCAGCGCCTGCGCGATCATCACCCGCTGGCGCTCGCCCCCCGATAGCTCCGCGAACGACCGCCGCTCAAACGTTTCAAGCCGCACCCGCTCCAGCGAGCGCCGCGCCACATCGCGGTCAGCCCGGCCGTACGTCCCGAACCGGCTCTTCCCCACGCGCCCCATCAGCACCACCTCGCGCACGGAGACAGGGAACCGCGGATCGAAGGGGATGGACTGCGGCACGTAGCCGACGCGGTCACGAGCCTCCTCGGGGGCCGCCCCGAGCACGCGGATCGTGCCGAAGCGCGGCGCCAGCGCGCCGAGGAGGAGCTTGAGCAGCGTCGTCTTGCCGCCCCCGTTCGGCCCCACCACCGCCACCAGCGCTTGCCGCTTGATCTGGAAAGACACGTTGTGCAGCACTTCCTGCGTGCCGTAGGAAAAGCAGACGTCGCGGACTTCAATGGCTGGATCGGACAGGTTCATCGGATCGCCGTTGCCCTTTCGCTGGCGGCCAGTTTCGCCGCCACATCGCGCATCAGCGCCACCCAGTCTTCCTGCAGCGGATTGATCGTTTCCAGCCGCGCCCCGATCTGGTCGGCCAGCGTCTGCGCGGGCCGCTTATCGTACTGCGGCTCCGCAAACACCACGTTCACGTGCGCGGCCCGCGCCTGACCGATCACCTCTGCCAGATGCCTGGCCGCCGGCGCTTTGCCGTCTTGCTCGATCACCAGCAGCGTCAGACCGTAGTCCGCCGCGAAATAGCCCCACGAGGGGTGATACACCACCCACGTCCTCTCGGCCACTTTTTGCACGGCGTCGCGCACGGCGCGATCTGTCTCGCCGATCTCCGCTACGGTCTTCAGCAGATTCGCAGAGAACTCCGCGCGCCGCTGCGGAATAACCTGTTCGAGCGCTGTCACCGTGTTCGACGCCATCGCGCAGAACAGGCGCGGCGAAAGCCAGATATGCGGATCGCCGCCCGCGGTGCAGTCGTCGTGCCCCGCGTGGTGATCGTGTTCGTCCGCCCCGGCTTTGACGATTCCCGCGTCCATGCCCAGCACCTTCAGCGCGGGATTCAGTTTGCCGGCGCGACCGGCCAGCCGCGTCTCGAAAGGCATGCCCAGCGTCAGGTAGAGCGACGCGCCAGCCAGCTTCTTCACCTGCCGCGCGCCAGGCTCAAACGTGTGCGGGTTCGCGCCGGCCGTCAGCAGCGTCTCCACGCCCACCGCCTCACCGGCCAGCCTCTTCACCAGCCACGCCTGCGGCGGAATCGAGACAAACACCACGGGCCGCTCTTCAGCCGCGAGGACGGCCACAAAGAGAAACGAGAGACACGGAAAAACAAGACCTCTCACTATCGTTGAACTAATGCGTTTTGCTCCCACCTCTTAGCCTATCAGCCTATCCGCCGATCCTCTTCACTTCCCCAGCTTCGAAAGCGCCGACTTCACCGAGACGCCTGGGATATTGCCAAGCCTGCCGGTCAGCGTGCCCAGTTCGTCGGTCGTGGCCTCCACCACCAGCGTGATCACCGAAACCCCTTTGTCGCGCCGCGGCAGCCCGACGCGCGCGAGAATCAGCTCCGCGTGCTCGCTCAGCACGCGGTTCACCGTCTCGACGCCGTCGCGGCTCTCCAGGATGAGCCCGACAAATCCGATCCGACGCTCCATAACGCACCTACGCCTTGCTCAGCTCCGCGCTGCGGGCCGCAGCAGCCGCCAGCGTCTTGGCGAGCGCCGCCTTCACCGACGACTTCTCCAGCACCGCCAGCCCCGCGGCCGTCGTGCCTTTGGGCGACGCCACGGCCTGGATGAACTCCGCCGTGTCGCGCCCCGTGTTTTGGAGGTAGATACCCGTGCCGATCATCGTCTGCTCGGCCAACAGCCGCGCCGCATCCTTGGGCAGACCGAGAGCCACCGCGCCATCGACCATCGCCTGAAGCACGCAGGTGAAGAAAGCCGGGCCGGAGCCGCTCAGCGCCGTGACCGCGTCGAAATGCTTCTCGCCCAATTCCAGCACCGAGCCTGCGCTTCCGAATATTTGCGCCACCAGCTTTCTGTCCGCCGTTTTCGCATTTCTGGCCGCGCAGAAGACGCTCATGCCCTCCTGCACCATCAGCGCCAGATTCGGCATCACGCGCACGATGCGCGGCTTGGCGCCCGCCGCTTTCTTCAGCGTCGCCAGCGTTTTGCCCGCCGCGATGGAAATAAGCAGGTGCTTGTCGGTCAGCAGCTTCTTGACCTCGCCCAAGAGCGCGTCCAGATCCTGCGGCTTGACCGCGAGCACCAGCACCTTGCACTCTTTCACGGTCTGCGCCACGTCGTCGGTGGCGATCACGCCGTACTTCTTCGCCATCAGCTCGCGGCGGTCTTCAGCCTTATCGCAGGCCATCACGTCCCACGGATCGCTCAGCCCTGTCTGCACCATCGAGGCCAGAATCGCCTCCGCCATCTTGCCCGCACCCAAAAATCCGATTCTCATGTTGATTCCTTTGTTGTTTTGCCCGGTAGGGACGCCTCCCCGAGGCGTCCGCGGACGGTTCGGGGAACCGTCCCCACCGTCATAAGTTCACGCGTACCCGTGCCGGCGCAGCTCGCTCCGCAACTGCATTTGGAACGCCTGCAAATCCGAATTCGACGGGCGGTAGCCCGGCGTCTCGGGCTCTAGTCCGAAGCGCCCCATCTGATCGATCATCCAGCGCGCCTTGACGCCATCCGAAAAAGTCACCGTGCCGCTCACCATCGCGCCCGGCACCACCAGCCGGTCCAGCGTGAGCGCCACGTTCGCGCCGGTCCCGCCGTCGGGCGGCTCGCCAGGCACAGCGCCCTCCCCTTCGGCTGGCTGCCCGGCCTCGCTCTCCAGCTCGTCGGCATAAGGGTCATCGTCCTGAGCCGCAGCCTTAGGCGGTTTCGGCGCCTCGGCTTTCGGCGGCTTCGGCTCGGGCTTGTCCTGGACTGTCGCGCCGACGTCAAGCACCAGCAACCGCACCTCCATGTACGTCAGCGCAATATTGAATTCGTTCTTCAAGTTCTTCTGCACGTCGGAAAGAGAGGCGCCGGTTGCCAGCCACTCTTTGACGGCCTGACGCTGTTGTTCGGAAAGTTCCATGGCTCAGAATCTCCTTTGTTCTGGAATTGTCCCAAGCCTTCGCCCAAACGTCAAGGTCAAGGTCAACAAACCGCACACCCGCCATGGCCCCATTCGAATTGCATTCCGCCGCCTGTTCTTGCATACTGTGGACGTTATTGATGCACGTGAACGATGAGGATTATCCCCATGCGCTTTCTTAGCGAACTGACCCGCGGCATCGTCAAAGAGAATCCGACTTTCCGACTGGTGCTGGGCATGTGCCCCACCCTGGCGCTGACCACGTCGCTCGAAAACGCCTTGGGCATGGGAGTGGCGGCCACGTTCGTGCTGATCTGCTCGAACGCCGCGATCTCCTCGCTCCGCAACGTCATCCCGGCTGCCGTGCGCATTCCCTGCTACATCGTCGTCATCGCCGCTTTTGTGACCATGGCCGACCTCCTGATGCAGGCCTACACGCCCGCTCTGGCCGAGAGCCTCGGCATCTTCATCCCGCTCATCGTCGTCAACTGCATCATCCTCGGCCGAGCCGAGGCCTTTGCGTCCAAAAACAGCGTGCTTTACAGTGTCGCGGACGGCGTGGGCATGGGCGTCGGCTTCACGGTTGCGCTCTCCATCATGGCGACCATCCGCGAATTCCTCGGCAGCGGCTCGATCACCGTCTGGGGCAGCCTGGCCATCCGTAACATCCATAACCACGCCATGGTGCTCGTTGTCCTGCCCGCAGGCGGGTTCGTCACCCTCGGCCTGATTCTGGCCTTCATCAACCACCTGCAGGCGCTCGCCGCAGAAAGGCGGGGCGAGACCGCCCCGCTGCCTCTCGAACTCGACTGCCGCCACTGCGCGCTCTGCAAGATCGGCGAGTAAAACCTGTCCCGCTTTCCGCCCGCGCTGCGAAGGCATCAGTTGTCGGTTCGCTGAAGTGGAAAAATCTCCATCAACTGCGGATTGGGCCGACAGGCTTCGAACGCGAAGGAACGGGCCAGCCCCCTGAGCGCAACCTCATCTTTCTCTTTCAAGTGGCAGAGAATGGTCTGGCTCACTGCGTCATCACACATTCTCCGCGCGCTGAGAGTGAGATGCCTGCCGACTTGGGCGTCCAGGTTGGTAGCGACGCTTCCGATGGACGCGGCCAGCCGTAACTGGCTCGGGGTCGAAACGCCGCGCACGACGAAAAGCTCATTGGCCCGTTCGAGGTCAGCCTGAACTTCGGCCGAAGCGAGAAACCTTTTCCAAGGCGTTTCCGGCGCGGGCGACAGCAGCCCCATCACACCCACATCCTTGTAGCTCCACTGCGCCCAAGACCAGCCCTCCTCATCGCACACGGCGAGAAGATCTTTGATCATCGCCTGAAGCAGCGGAATTCTGCCCCTGTTGAAATTGAATCCAAACTCGCCAAGCAGCACCGGCTTGCGCTTGCCAAACGCGATCTGCTCACGAAGCCGCTCGCGCAGCCAAGCCTTGTCGTAGCGGACGCCATCCACGGTTTGCGGGTACGCCTTCATTTTGTCCATCGGGTAAGTGAACGACGGATAAATGTGGAACTGAAAAACAACCTGTTCATCGGCAAACAGATCCTCTGGGAGGCCAATGAAGCCTTTGCCGTAGTTATCGCCAGAGAGCCAGATGAGGTGAGCCGGGTCGACCGCGCGGATCTGGCGGATGGTCTCGCGGTGCCACTCCGTGAGCAGTTCCGTACGGCCTTCGGTGTTCGGCTCGTTGATCAGATCGTAGCCGGCGACGGCCTTTTCATCCTTGTAGCGCTTGGCCAGCATCACCCAGAAGTCGGTGGAGCGCTTGCGGAAGTCTGCGTAGCGCCAGAACTCGGGAGCGGCCCAAAGCGAGTCCGCGTAAATCTCGCGCGACTGCCCGCCCGGCACCGCGTGCAGATCGACCAGCACATATATGCCGTTCTCTTTGCAGAGGCGGATCACCTCGTCGACCTGCCGCAGCGCCGCCTGATCGTATTGACCGGGAATGTTGGGATCCTCAAAACGGTTCTGGTTGAGAGGAACGCGCAGAAAGTTGTACCCCTGCCGCGCCAGGAACCGCGCGTCCGCCGCAGTGAAATAGACTTTTTCGTATTCATCCCAAAACGCGGCGGCAGCCTTCTTCCCCAAGACGGCTTCCATCGCCCCGCGCATCTGGCTGTGCGTGCCAGCCCTGTCTCTTATACACATCTCCGAGCCCACGAGACAGGCAGAAATC
>CAYSXF010000308.1:0-5765 GCA_964434815.1 uncultured Lentisphaeraceae bacterium | reverse complement strand
GAGCAGGGTGACGGAACTGCCCATGCCGAACTTGCTGTCGATCTCCAGCGCACCTGCGCTCACGACGATCTCGCCGCTGTAGCCCGTCGTACCTGCGATGCGCAACTTGCCCACGCCGGTCTTTGTGAAGCCGGAGCCCGTGAGTTGGCCCACCGTCATCGTGCCGCCCGCCTCCGCTTCCAGCGCGAGCGAACTCGACACGGCATAGTCGCCGCTCCAAACAACTGTGGAGCCAAAGGCGGCTAGGACACTGCCCATGCCTGAAATCCGAGCCACATCGGAGGCCGACACTGTCTGCGAAGCCGCGAAAACAAGCGACGCCCCGTTGGTCAGCGCAATTGCGCCGCTGCCGAGCGAGGCGGGCGAGGCCACGCGCGTCGTGCCGTTCGAAAGCAGCGTGCCGCCCGCGTAGGTGTTGGCGCCGGGAAGCGTCAGCGAGCCGTTGGCCGACTTGACGAGGCCTCCCGCGCCGGCGACGAGGTTCGAGAAGGCGCCGGTGGTCGCAAGGTCGAGGAGCGCGCCCGAGGCCACCGTGACTGCGCCGGTGCCAGCGGCAGTGCTGTTCTGCACGCGCAGCAGACCGGCGTCGAGGGAGACGCCGCCGGGGAAGGTGTTGGCCGCGTTGAGCCACAGGCTCCCCGCACCGGTCTTGCGCACAGCCGCATTGGTGCCGGCGACGTTGCTGAGCGGAAGCGAGAGTTGGACAACGGCGCCGTTCGAGACGGCGAACTCCGTGGTCGTGCGGCCCAGAGCCAGCGACGTGCCCGTCACCGCCGAGACCGCCTGCGCCGCCGGTGCGTCCGCCTCGATCGCCGGCAGGGTGAGCGTACAGGCGCCGAGGCTCATCGACGCGCCGTTGCGCAGGATCAGGCGGCTGCCCAGCCGGGCGGGCCCGAGGGTGTATCCAGTATCGCCGCTCAGCCGGTTGCCGACGCCGTCGAGAATCACAAGGCCGCTACCGAGGGAGGTGCCCGCGGACGGCCACAGGTAAGCGTTGGTGGCCACGTAGACCGTCGTGGCATCGGAAAGACCGCCGCCCGTGTTCATGCGCAGCGAGGTAGCGCCGCCGATGCTGCTCAGCACGACGCCGTTCGACGCCGTGAGGGCGCGCAGGCCGTCCAGACAGATCATACCGCCGCTGGGCGCGTTCCACGTCTGCGAGGCCGAGAGAACCAGCCCGCCCGTGTTCTGGATGTTGAACTCGCCGGCGGCCCCGTTCTTGGCGATGCCTCCCGCGCCGACGGTCAATTTGCCGGAGCCGTACACACAGTATCGGCCGGTCATATAGACGTTTAATCCGTACACGAACGCATCGGCCGTCAACGTGATTTCCTTATTGGTGATCACCGCGACAGCGCCGTCCTGCCAGTTGGTCGCTATGCCCGACTCGTTGAGCCAGACGCCGGACGCGAACCAGTCGCCCTTGGTCGCACCCGTGTAGTTCAGCACCGGGGTCTGCGCCCATGTGAAAACCGCCATGCTCATTGCGAACAAAAAAGGCACGATTCTTTTGCCCATACGATTGTCCTCGCTTGCCTGTGTGACGATTCGATTAATCCAAACTGCACCTAAATATAGTCCATCCCTTATTTCTCGTCAACGGTCTCGTCGCGCTGGTAGATGGGCAACTGCCGGTAGGGCACCGTGAACGCCAAGACCACCATGGCGGTCTGGTAATAGCGGTCCTGTTCGTTCCGGTCCCAGTACCCGTCCTCGTTCTGCTTCGGAATCCATGTGTCGTACATCCAGTGCGAAAAGGTCTGCCACTCTTTTCCGCCCAACTGGAAAAGCCCCTGCGCCGCGTAGTACATGCCGTAGAAGCAGTACTGCTGCTTCGGCAGCTCCTCGTATTTCTGCATCAGGTAGCGGGCCGCGCGGCCCACCGCCGGATTGCCGTGCTCGCCGCAAAGGGACAGGCACAGCAACCCCGCGCCCGTCAGGGTGACGGCATGCGTCTGCTTGTCCGTATAGCCGAAGCCGCCCTGGTTCTCATCGTGCCGCCGCAGCACGTACTCCACCGCGTTCTTGATCGCCTCCGGCGGAATCTGCGCGCCGTTGAGGCGGGCGGAACGCAGCGCCATCAGCGCCCAGCCGCTGCACGACAAATCGCTGTCTCGCGCTTCCGTCGTATAGCGCCAACCGCCCCGGTTGTGCTGGTCTTTCTCGATTTTCTGCGCATCGAGGATGATCTTCAGCGCGCGCGGCAGAGCCTGGTCGATTTTGGTCTGCAGCTCGGGGCGCACCATGCCCGAGACTTCGGAAAGGAAAAGCGTGGCGATGCAGTGCGAGTACATCTTGCCGTCGTTGCCGCCGAGATACCCGTCCGCCCGCTGAACCTCCGCCAGCTTGGTGATGATCCGCTCGACCACCGGCCCGTAGGGCTCAGTGCCCGGAACATGGCCGCGCGCCAAGAACGCCATGCCGCACAGCGCCCAAATGCCCGATGTGTTCTGCGCCTGCCCGTTGCCGAAGGTGCCGTCCGGAAGCTGGCCGCGCGCGATCCACGCCAGCCCGCGCTCGACCGACTTGTCGACCTCTTCGTCCGTCCCAAGGACGTTTGAGGCAGCGCCTTGGTCAACGGCGGGCACGCGTCCCGCCCGGCCCGCATCCGTCTTTCGGGCTTTCCGGTCAGCGCCCCAGCAAACCAGCGTCCCCAGCGCCACTACGGCGATCACCTGTTTCACACGCATGCCACGTCCCCCCGTCATCCCTGTCTGTTTGCCGGCATGATACACCCCGGCGCAACGCGCGATCAACACCATTCGGACGAATCGGATTGTGTCTTTGAAGCTGATGCCGCAGAATTATTTATTTGGGCACATTCTGAACTTGTGCGAGACTGAAGTTTGGGTTAAAACTGTAATGTCGTGAAGATTCTGTTTCTGTTTATCGATGGCGTGGGACTGCGCGCACCCGCCAAGGACAATCCGGTACACGCCGGCATCTGCCCTACTTTGTGCAGGCTGATCGAGAGTCAGTCTGTGCCTATAGACGCGTGCCTGAACACCGTGGGGCTGCCCCAGAGCGCCACGGGGCAGACCGCGATGTTCACCGGCGTGAACGCCTCCCAGTTCATGGGCCGCCACTGCGAGGGCTTTCCCGGCCCCACCCTGCGCAAGCTCATCGAGGAGAGCAACCTGTTCATGGAACTCTCCCGCAAGGGACTTCGCTGCCGTTTCGCCGACGCCTACACGGTGGACAGCGTAGACGACCTCCGCGTGCGGCGCTTCAAATCCGTGACCACGGTGATGGCCCTCACCCAGCCCGAGAGCATCTCCGTCCAAGACGACCTTCTCGAGAACTTGGCCGTGGCCCACGACATCACGCGCACAAGCCTGCACGAAAAAGGGCACGCCGTCAAAATCATCACGCCGCAGCAGGCGGCCGAGCATCTGGTCCAAGTCGCACGCGCCAATGACTTCACGCTTTACGAGTTCTTTCAGACCGATCTCGCGGGCCACTCGTGCAATTACGACACCGCGTGCGAAACGCTCAAGACGCTGGACCTCTTCCTCGACGCGGTCGTCAAGCTCAGCCGCACGACCGGCATGCTGCTCATCATCACCAGCGACCACGGCAACATCGAGGACATGAGCACGCGCGGCCACACGCGCAACATGGTCCCGCTCATCGCGGTCGGACCGGGCGCCGACGAGATCAAGGCCAACGCCACCAGCCTCATGGATATCACACCGCTCATCACGCGGCTGATGGTGCCGGGCTACATCCCGCCCGAGCGCAACGTCCAGCCCGTCGCCTAGAGCGGTTTAATTTAAAGTATGGCCGTCGGCTGAGTCAGGCAGGCGGGTTGACGCTTCGCTCCCAATCTGCGATTGGGCGATCCCGGATACGGGATATTCCCGAACCCGCCGCGGACGCCTCGGGGAGGCGTCCAAAAACGGCTACACTTGACCGTTTCTCTTAGGCTTTCGCCTGCTTCGACGCAAACACGCCCAGGCCCAACAGGTACACCATGCAGGCCAGCAGCACGAAGATCTGACCGTTCGGGCCGACCGCCGACGAGACACGCCCCATGATCGGCGGAATGATCGCGCCGCCCGCGATCGCCATCACCATCAGGCCGGAAATCTCGTTGGCCTTCTGGGGCAGCTTGTTCATCGCCAGACTGAAGATCATGCCGAAAATATTCGAGATGCCCAAGCTGGCCACGACCACGCAGGCCAGGAAGAGGGAGGTCTCCTTCATGAACAGCATCGCCACCAGAGCGGCGAGCGTCATGAGCGCGCTCATCGGGAAGAATTTGGCAGGCGAGAGCTTCGCCAGGATGATGGCTCCCAAAAAGGCGCCGGTCGTTTTTGCAATATAATAGACGGAGGGGCCCATGGCCGCCTTGTTCAGCGGCACCTTGCAGACCTCCTGAAGGTAAGGAGGAATCGCGCAGCCCAAGCCAATGTCAACGCCCACGACAAAAAAGATGCCGCCGAACATGGCGAGGATGAACGGGTTGCCCAGCAGTGCGAGGCACCCGCCGAACGTGGTGACGGACCCCTGGACCGTCTCGCGCTTGATCGGCGCCCAGAGCAGTCCCGCCGCCACGATCACCGTGATGGCCGCGTAAATCGGGAAAATCAGCTTCCAGTTGCCAAACGTCTGGGCGGCCAGGGAAGCGATGAACGGACTGACGGTCGCGCAGAGCGCCTTCACGAACTGGCCGAGGGAGAGGCGGCTGCTCAACTGGTCTGCGCTGACGACGTTGCTCATAAGCGCCGGCAGGGCGGCCTGGATGATGGTGTTGCCGATGCCCAGCAGCGCGAACGCGACGTAAATCGTGTATCTCGTATAGCTCACCACCGGCAGGAGCGTTCCGAAGATGGTGATGGCCAGGCTGAGCAGCACGGTGTTCTTGCGGCCGATGCGTGTGGTGATCATGCCGGTCGGGATCGACACGACGAAGAACCAGAGAAAGATCATCGAGGGCAGGAAGCTGGCCTCCAAATCCGAAAAGCCAAAATCTTTCTTAACATAGGCCATGGCGGTTCCGATAACATCGGTAAAGCCCATCGCAAAAAAGCCCAACAGAATCGGCACCATCGCCACAACTCCTGAACTGGTCTTGTTCTCCGCGCCCATCGCATTACTCCTTTATTCGTGGTTGGACCACTGTGCTATTCCGCCCGTCCTACGGGCATTGATTGAAGCAGTATACACAAAAACCTCCCGGCTTGCACCGGGAGGTTTTCATAAATCCGTCCTGCCTTCCGCCTACGCGTCCAGCTTGACGCCCGACTGGCGCAGAACGCGCTTCACGGCGTTCAGCGGCTTCGGGTCTTTGCCGACCAATTGCTCCGCGCGCAGCAGCAGCTCGCACAGGTGACCGTTCATCGTCAGCACGGGGCGCCCGCTGCCCGGCTCGGCCGCCGGCCCGTTCTCTGCGGCGAAAGCGTCAAGCTCGTCCTTGAACAGATAGAACCGCGGACTCTTCTTCTGCTTGTCGCTCCAGCTCAGCTTCAGCGACTGCAAGCGCAGCGCGAAGTTCAGCGCAGAAACGCCGTACCGTTTCTTGAGCCGCAGCAGCAGATCCCACGACCACGCCTTCGGCGCCACGCCGAGCTGGCCGACCGTGGCCTGCACCGCGCCTGCGGGCATCAGGAAAGCGGCAGCGAACCGGCGCGCGAACTGCGCCTCGTCGAGAACCGCTTCGTCCGCCGCCGGAACCGCCGCCTCTTCCGAGCCGGCGCCGGACAGCTTGCGCGTGTGCCAGTAGATGCGGCCCAGCTCAAAAGCCAGGCGGAACACTTGAAGCT
>CAYSXF010000307.1:0-5769 GCA_964434815.1 uncultured Lentisphaeraceae bacterium | reverse complement strand
AGAGACAGACCGGGGTCTTCTTCGAGCCCGCCACCGCACCGGCGTTGACGCGCAACGCCGCCAAGCCCGCGCACGCGAGCCCTGTCTTCACCAGAAACTGACGCCGTGTGTTCATTCTTTCTCCTTTGCTCTTCTCTCGCGGGAAGGGACGCCTCCCCGAGGCGTCCGCGGCGCGTTCGGGGAGCGCGCCCTACCCAAATTCATTTTCTCTCTCACCCGATCTTCCATCCCTCGCGGACATAGGGCTTGAGCAGGAGGTTCGCCTCCTTGCTGTTGGTGAAGCGGCACGCGCCCGCATCCCACTTCAGCTCGCCGGGCACCCGCTGCGAGACGCAGCCCAACAGCACCAGCTCCGTCAGCGGCACCGAGTGGTCGACGTGCGAGTAGGGCTTGGCCCCGCCGCGGATCGCCTCGGCGAACTCCCAGTGGTGGTTCTTGACGCGCGGCAGCGTCACCGGAATGTCCTTGGTCGCATCATGCTGCGCGAACCCGCGGAACTTGGGTTCGCCCTTCATGCAGACGGCGTCGTTCAGCAGTTTGCCTTTGGAGCCGATGATCAGCACAATGCCGCCCGGCATGCTTCCCCACGTCGTGACCGCCTCCGGGCAGACCTCGTTCGCCGGCTTGGTGTTGCCGTCGTACCAGTAGACCGTGATCGGCAGCCGCTGACTGTCGCTCCGCACCACCAGCTTGACCGTTGTCGCACTCGGATAGGTCTCGGCAAACGTGTCTGTGGTCTTGACCGTCTCCGCAGTCAGAACCTCGCGCAACTTCAGCGCGCGGAAGAAGTAGCTCATGCTGTGGCACGCGATATCGCCCATCGCGCCCGTGCCGAAATCGAACCACCCGCGCCACTTGAAAGCATGGTAGACGTCCTTTTTGAAGGGTCTCTCCGGCGCAACGCCGAGCCAACAGTTCCAAGCCAATTCAGCAGGAACCGGATCGCTGCCCGCAGGTCGGTTGAGCCCCTGCGGCCAGATCGGGCGGTCAGTGGAAACATGGATTTCTGAGACCTCGCCCAGCACGCCTGACTGCACGATTTCGATCTTACGTCGCTGCGCGTCCGTGCCGTTGCCGTTGTTGCCCATCTGCGTCATCACACCGCACGCTTTCGCCACTTGCTCGAAGCGGCGCACTTCCCACACGGTCCGCACCAGCGGCTTCTCGACATACACGTGGCAACCCTGCTTCATAGCCGCGATAGCCGCCGTGGCGTGCATGTGGTCCGGCGTAGAGACGACCACGGCGTCCAGATCCTTCTCTTTGGCCAGCAGCTCCCGAAAGTCCTGATATTTCCGCGCCTCCGGGCAACGCTCCTTGACGGCGTTCGCAGAGTGGTCCAGATGACCGCGGTCCACGTCGCACAGCGCCACGATCTGTTCGCCAAGATCGTAGAACTCCTTGAGATTCGCGCCGCCGCGCCCGCCTGAACCGATGAACGCCATGTTCAGCTTGTCGCCCGGCTTGCGGAACCGCGAGGCTCGCGCGATCGAAACGGTTGAACACCCCGCCAACGACACCGCGCCCGCGACAGCCGCGCTGGTACGCAGAAACTCACGCCGTGACACCTGCTTCATCTCATCCCCCATTTGTTCGCGATCCGGTTCCTTGCGTTTACTGACACGCCAGACGCTTTCTCACGTCCAACCGATCACATATTCTTAGCTCACAGCATACACCAATCCCGCATCCGTCAACAAGCGTGCAGTTCTTTCTGGCCGTTTTCCCAAGGTTGTTCCTTGGCCGCTGTACCTGTTTGCATCTTGCGCAGAAGAAGGGCTTGCCCTATTATTCGGCTAATGGTGATGAAGTGGGGATTGAGCGACTTTCAAGGGGTGTGTGAGATGGGCAGGCATAAAGACTCGCCGGAAACTGAAGGAAAGAACCGGCCAACAGGCACGCTTCTCCACTCGGAACCTGACGAGAACAGGAAAACGGCGTCGATGCCATTCCCCTTCGGCTTGAACTATCAGCGCTTGTTCAATAGCATTTCCGACGCGCTAGTTGTCGTGGATATGAGTGGCCGGTTGATCAGCCCCAACCCCGCGTTCCAAGCGCTGCTAGGGCGTCCCGCTGAAGAACTCGTTCAAATGACCTACGAGGACCTGACCCCTGCAAAATGGCACGCCTTTGAGCGCAACATTACTCAGACGCAGCTGCTGCCTCTCGGACACTCCGTCGTTTATGAAAAGGAGTACCTGCGCAAAGACGGAACCGTCTTCCCCGTGGAACTGCGAACCTTCCTGATCCGTGATGACGCCGGGCATCCCGCGTTCATGGGGGCCATTGTCCGCGATATCACCGAGCGCAAGCTCACCGACGAGAAACTGCGCGAAAGCGAGCAACGCTTCAGAACCGTCATTGAACAATCGATCGACGTCGCTTACCGGCGGAATTTGAAAACGGACTGCTATGACTACCTGAGTCCGGCGATCGAAGGAATCACCGGTTTTACGGTTGAAGAGTTCAGCCAGATGAGCTTTACAACCCTTCTTGAGAACATCCATCCCGATGATCATCCCGTGATTCAAAGGCGGCTTGAACAGTTCGAAAAAAGTCGCCACGGGACTCACATTCAAGACCTTTTCGAGTTTCGGCTGAAACGAAAGGGCGGCGGATACAGATGGGTTTCAGACAGTGGAGCCCTCGTCACTGACGCTGACGGCACGCCCCTCTATCATGTCGGATTCGTTCGCGATATCACTGAGCGCAAACAGACAGAAGAGGCGCTGCGGCAGAATAATGTGATGTTGGAAAAAGCTGTGACGGAAAGAACGGCCCGCCTCCGGCGCCTTGCCACGGAGCTGACCTTGGCTGAGCAGCGCGAGCGGCGGCGACTGTCCGACTTTCTTCACGACGACCTGCAACAGGTGCTCGTCGCCGCCAAATTCAAGGCGGAGAAACTAACCATGGATCAGGCACCTGACCTGCTCAAGAGCGAGGCCCTCAAACTTTACGCTTTGATCGCTGAGGCCATCAACAAAACCCGCTCAACGAGCAATGAAATCGGCACGCCTCTGCTCTACGTGGTGGGCTTTGTTCCTGCTTTGCGCCAACTGGCCGAACAGATGCGGGAACGGCATAGCCTGCGGGTCACCTTAGATATCCGAGGCGTGCAGGAAAGCCTTCTTGAAGACATTAAGGTTCATCTTTTTCACTCAGTTCGGGAACTCCTGTTCAATGTGGCAAAACACGCCAACACAGATACCGCATCGGTGCGGATAAGCAAAAAGGAATCGCAGATCGAGATCAGCGTCATTGACGCAGGCAAAGGTTTTGATCTAAAGAAGGCCCAGCCAGAGGACAATACCGATTGCGGCTACGGGCTGTTCAGCATCAGCGAGCGCTTGGGCATGATCGGAGGTCAGATGACGATCGATTCCACGCCCGGCTCCGGAACACGCGTCACGCTGAGTGTTCCCGACATTCCCGAACCAGACCCGACACCACAGACGCAGCCTCGCCCGACAGGCAAAGTGGATTCCACGTCTGGACCAAAAGGGCGAGCCCGCGTTCTGGTCGCGGATGATCATGCGCTCGTGCGAAATGGCGTTATTCAATTGCTTTCGATGGAATCCTCGCTGGAGGTGGTCGGCTCCGCGGCCAACGGAATGGAAGCTCTTTCTCTTGCGCGGCAGTTACGCCCAGACGTCATTGTCATGGATGTCCGGATGCCTGAGATGGACGGGATTGAGGCGACGCGCCTGATCATGTCGGAATTTCCAGACACCGTTATCGTCGGTATCTCTGCCTTCGGAGAAACGGGATTCAAAGCCGAGATGCTGAAAGCAGGCGCGGCTGATCTCCTCGACAAGGCCGATGCGATCGACACCCTGGTGCCGACGATCGAGCGCTGCATGGCCGAGAGACCGTCACACAAGACCAGGGATTTCGGATAACCGGTATGGCTAGGTTCTGCATAACACAGGCGTCATGCGGCCCCTGTTCTCCCCCTTGGTTCCACACTTAAACGGCCACACTCAAACGCCATCCTTAAACGCTCAATCTTCGTCCATAAGGTGGCCGAAGTGGCCTGCGTTACGAATGTTCACGCGGACCAGCGTAGCCGTTTAAGTATAGGTTTTAAGTGCCGGGACAGAATGTCGCCCTATTCCGCTGTGAAACTCGCCGGAGCATGCCATTTTCCTGACACACACGCGCCACCGCGCGCATGCCCCACTTTCGGGATGGCAACAGGGAGTGGTTGGTGTATACTTCCTTTCATCCTTGATTTTCCAAACCATTCATGACGAGGTGAGAGATGCAACGGAGCGAAGCGGGCGAAGGTTTTAAACGGCGTTCATTCTTAGCGGGTACGGCAGGCGTGGCTGCGTTGTTGGCGGCATCGCGTGCGCAGGGCGGCATGTCCGGAGCGGCGGCTGCCACCGCGAAAGGCGCGCTGGCAGCGGGCTGCGCAAGCTTCCCCAAGGATTTCTGGTGGGGCGCGGCCACCGCCTCCTATCAGATCGAAGGGGCGGCCAATGAGGACGGACGCAAGCCGAGCATCTGGGATACCTTCAGCAAAACCCCCGGCAAAACCGAGAACGGCGACACCGGCGATGTCGCGGACGACCACTACCACCGCTACGAGGAGGACGTGAAGCTCATGGCCGACCTCGGCGTGAAGCATTACCGCTTCAGCATCGCGTGGCCGCGCATCATTCCCGACGGCCGCGGCGCGGTGAACCAGAAGGGGCTGGATTTCTACAAGCGCCTCGCAGACTGCCTGCTCAAGAACGGCATCACGCCCCACGCCACGCTCTTCCACTGGGACCTGCCGCAGGCCCTGCAGGACCGCTATCTGGGCTGGCAGAGCCGCGAGGTCGTCAAAGACTTCGGCGCGTACGCCGAGGCCGTCGGAAAGGGTTTGGGCGACCGCATCACGAACTGGATGATCATGAACGAGATCTCGTGCTTCGCCTTCGGTGTCGGGTACGGCGTCGGACACGTGCCTTCCCACGCGCCCGGCATCCAGCTCGCAACCATCAAAGAGCGCAGCAACATCTCGCACCACGCCCTGTGCGCGCACGGCACGGGCTGCCTGGCGCTGCGCGCCACGTGCTCCAGCAAGCCCAGCGTGGGCGCGGCCGAAAACTTCAACTCCTACGTGCCGGTCTACGAGACGCAGGAGAACATCGAAGCCGTGCGCCTCGCCTTCCTGAGCGACGCGGCCAACGGCAGCATCCTCACGCCCATGCTGACCGGGCGCTACTCGGAGCAGTGGATGGCCCAGTTCGGCGACAGTGCCCCTGACATGCAGAGCGGCGATCTGAAGCTCATCAACCAGCCGCTCGACAACCTCGGCTTTAACTGCTATTCGGGCACCTACGTCCGCGCCGCGAATAACGCCAAGGGCTTCGAGACGTTCCCTTGCTTCGACGCCTATCCCAAGGGCAGCATGCCGTGGCTGAACATCGTGCCGGAAGCGATCTACTGGGGCCTCCGCATGGTGACCGACGCGCTCGGCTGCAAAAACCTGCCGCGCTTCGTCAGCGAGAACGGCGTGGCCGACGGCGCCAAGCCGGACGCCAAGAACTTCGTCGCGGACATTGACCGCATCATGTACTACCGCCAGTACCTGCGCAATGTCCAGCGCGCCCTGTCCGAAGGCTACCCCGTGATCGGCTACTTCCCGTGGAGCCTGATGGACAACTTCGAGTGGGCCTGCGGCTACACCAAGCGGTTCGGCATGGTCCACGTCGATTACGCCACGCAGAAGCGCACGCCCAAGCTGAGCTATAGCTGGTACCAGCAGGTCATCCGCAGCGG
>CAYSXF010000306.1:0-5770 GCA_964434815.1 uncultured Lentisphaeraceae bacterium | reverse complement strand
GCCATACGCATCAGGTCGCATTCGAAGTCGACGATGCGATCCATCAGCGCCGCGAACCCCTCCGGCTCCAATAGAAAATCCTGCATCGCGTTCTCGAAGCCGCGCAGCAGCGTGTAGACCGTGAACCCGCTCAAGTCGAAGCTCGCCAGCCGGTAGCGGTCGCCGCACGCCCCAACGAACGTCGGCACCCCCGACATCCTCTCCTCTTCGCGCAGCTCCGGCACGCGGATCTCTGCCGCGCGCGGCAACTCGCGGTAAAACGCGTCGACGGGATGACCCATGGTGCCGTCGCCGGCTTTCTCCAGCCGGTAGCCCCACTCGTTCACCGACCAGTCCCACGCATTCACCGAACCGTTGCCAGGAGCGCCGAGGGCGAGATGATAGAGCATCACATCGCCCTCGGTCTGGTCGCGGTTCCAGAACACGACCGGCACCCGGTCTGGATGCCGGAAACTGATCGCGCGACGAACGCGTTCCTCGCGGGTCATCGTCGCCGCCGCTGATTTCACAGAGTCCAGCCTTCGCGGTACGTGCGCTTGACGAAAGCCTGCGCATCGGTGTCGTTCGTGACTTTCATGCCCGGCCCATCCCACAGCAGGCGGCGCTCGGGGAAACGCACGGCGAGATTGCCCAGCAGCACCATTTCGGCGAAAGGCCCGGCGTAGTCGAAATTGGAAATGGCTGGCTTGCCGTCTTTGATCGCTTGGAGCCAGTTCTTCTCGTGGCCGTTCTCGCCGCCCGGAATTCGCTCGAGCGTCTTGGGCGGCCGCTGGAAAGCCTGCATGCTTTTCTCCGGAATGAGCCGCGGGCTCCGCCCGTAGCAGCCGCACATCAGCTTGCCCTTGTCGCCGATGAAGAGCACGCCGCCGTCGGAGTCGCCCATCTGCCGGCCTTCCTCCAGCTCTTCCGGCCGCTCGGGCATGAGGCCGCCATCCCACCACGTGAGCGTCATTGGCGGCAGGTTTTCACGAGCGGGGAATTTGTAGCGCACGATTGAGGAGCGAGGGAAGTTTTCATTCTTCGGCTCGGTCTTTTTCCAGAGCGCGTTCCAGTAGGTGGAAATGTTGCCTTCGACGCTGGTCGGATATTTCAGCTTCATCCCCCAGTAGACGCAGTCGAGGATGTGGCAGCCGAGGTCGCCGAGCGAGCCCGTGCCGAAATCGCACCAGGCGCGCCACTTGCCTGGATGATATGCGGGATGATAGGGCCGGAACGGCGCCGGGCCGATCCATTTATCCCAGTCCATTCCCTGCGGGACTGGCGGTGTGTCGGTGGGCCGCTCGACCTCGATGCCCTGCGGCCAGACAGGGCGGTTGGTCCAGGCGTGAACCTCGCGCACCTTGCCGATCGCGTCTGCCCAGAGCCATTCGCAGACCATGCGCACACCGTCGCCCGAGCGGCCTTGGTTGCCCATCTGCGTGATAACCTTGTACTGGCGTGCGGCCTCGGTCATCGCTCGCGCCTCGCCGACCGAGTACGCCATCGGCTTCTGGACGTAGACGTGCTTGCCGGCGCGCATGCAGGCCATGGCGATGGTCGCGTGTGCGTGGTCGGGCGTGGCGATGACTATCGCGTCGATGTCCTTCTGCTTATCGAGCATTTCGCGGAAATCCATATAGACTTTCGCGCCGGGATGCTCTTTGAAGGTGTGGGCCGCATAGCCGGGATCGATGTCACAGAGCGCGACGATGTTTTCTCCAGCCTCGGCGCATTTCTTAATATTGCTGCCGCCCATGCCGCCGACGCCGATGCCGGCGATGTTCAGCTTGCGGCTAGGCGGCGTCTGGCCGTTGAGGCCTAGCACATGGCCCGGCACGACTTGGAACGCGGCCGTCGCGACGGCGGCGCGTTTGAGAAAGGTTCTGCGCGAACTGACGGTACTGTTTTCTTTCATGGTTTCGGTTGCTCCTTTTTGACGAATTTATTCACGAAATCTCTAACCGAGCGGGTGAAGGTGAATTCGCCTGTTTCCGGCAAACAGCGTGCGGGAGCCTGCACCCAGCTTTCGATCACAACCTGGTCCGGCGTGCCGCCTACGAACGCGTAGTCGTAGCCCTGCTGCATGATGCCTGTGTACCATGTCGAATCGTCCGCCAGCCCTTTGTGCCGCATCGCGGGCAGGCCGGAAGCCCAATAAATCAGGCTGAAAGGCAGCTTCCGTTTCCGGCACTCCTGCTCGATCTTCTTCACGTCGCGCCACGAGCATTGGTCTCTCACAACAAACGAGACCCAGTCCACGTCGAGCCGGTAGAAGTCGAGGCCGCGCACGTTCTTCTCCGCCAGACGTTTGTTTAGCGCGTCGATCCACCAGACATGGTTGGTCACAGAAATGGACGGATAGGTCTCGATGTCGCCGACCAGCACATCCGGAAAATGCTGCCGCACGAGCGCGATGTAATTGGCCGTCTCCTGCACCGCATAATCGTCGGTCTGCTTGACATGCTCACGGCAGCACACCAGAGGCTCGTCCATAGCCACGGCGTAGATCTTTCCGCCCAGCCGCTGGACGCGTTCCCATATCGGTTGCTCCGCAGCAAAAGTCTTCTCTCCGGTCAGCCCCCACGGCTTGATCGCTCCGACCTCCATGCCGAACTTGAGCCCCCACCCTTTCATCAGAGCGAACCATTTCTGCAGTTCGTCATCGGTGAAGCACTTCTTCGTCTGCAGGTCTGTGCAGCCCAGCACGTGGATCAAGGACCGCGTTTCCTTCCACGCTTCAGGCTTCTCGAAAAGCTCGCGCATGCACCGCCCGCTATCGTTACCGGGCGGCATCATCCACACTTCCGGCATCGCAGCGCTGTTCTGTGCGAAAACGAGCGATGCAGGGGTGAGTGCGAAGATGAGGAAAAGTGTGGTGAGCGTTTTCATTCAATCATTTCGATAAACGGCCAAGATGTTTTCCGGCGGCACGTCGGGCTGGAACAAATGCGCCGGGCCGAGGATGTAACCGCCGCTTTTGCCGAGCACTTCGCAGTAACGGCGCACCTCAGCCTCGACTTCGGCGGGGGTGGCCATCGGCAACAGGTTCTGCATATCGATGCCGCCGTGAAAACAAAGTTTGTCGCCAAACTCGCGCTTGAGGCTCTCCGGTTGCATCTCCGGGCACGTCGGCTGAATAGGATCGAGCACATCCACGCCGCAGCCGATCAGTTCGGGTATAAACGTACGGATCATGCCGCAGCTATGATACAAAGCCAGACCGCCCAGACCGTGGATGCAGTCGGTCATCTCCTTCAGATACGGCGCGATGAATTCGCTGAACATCGCCGTGGAAATAAGCGGCCCGCGCTGCGTGCCGAGGTCGCTGATGACCAGATAGAGATCGATCCGCCCGTCCGTGATCTCTGCGGCGCGACGGTAATCTTCCAGATAGAAATCGGTGAATTTTCGGCTCAGAAAATGAACCCACTCCGGCCGTTCGACCATATCGAGGAACATGTCTTCCCAACCGCGCACAAGCGCCGCCCGCTGCCAGATGTCAGCGAACCCATACAGCAGTGCGTGCTGCCCGTAGCGCACGCACTGAGCCTTGAGCTGCGAACGGTCCAAAATGTCGGGAGCGGGCCACGGAAACGCCTCCAATTCCGCGAAGCTGTCCGCACCGGCCAAGGCGCCCTTGGCGTCCTCGCGCATCGGGCCCCACGGCGTCGCGTGGTAAACATAGCGCTCGCCCCAGAAATTCTGAAACAAGCTGTCGCCCACCTCGCGCTCCGGCGGCGCGGACACATCGAGATGTCTCACGTCCACGCCGAGCGAGTCGAGCAGCCGGTTTTTGTCGCTGTGGCCCACGTGCGCGAACAACCGCTTTAGCGCCGGCGGCTCCGCCCAGAAATCGCGCGGCGTCCGGTCTGGCTGTTCGTGCCGCAGTGCGGCCAACACTCGCTCTCGTGAACTCAGGCTCATGGGTCAGTGCGCGTGCGCTTTCCTATCTCTTCGCGTAGTTCTCGAACCACATCACGCATTCGCGCACGTCCTGCTCGAGGCGGTCAGTCTGATATTCGTATTCGCAGGTGAGCTGCACGGAAAGCCCCTTCGCCTTCAATGCGTCGAGAATCCCGGCGAGCTGTGCGACGCCCGTCCCGTACGGCACGGCGTGCGCCTCAGGTGACACGCGGTCGACATCCACGAAATGCAGGGCGAAGATGCGCGATGCCATCAGCTTCTGGATGCCTTCAACGGGTTTGACCCCGGCTGCCGGCCAGTGGCCGATATCCGCGCCCGCGCCGACGTAGTCGCTGCACGCCGCGACTTTGGCCGCCATGAAGGCCGGATCCCACCACGGGCTTTTCTTGGCGTGGTTGTGGATCATCACGCGGATCTTGTACTCCTGCGCCAAGCGGTCGATGAGCGGCATCTGCTCCGGAGGCGGCTCCGTGAGCAGCATGCCGATGCCCAGCGCCCGCACGAACTCGAACTCCCTGCGCCATCCAGCCTCGTCTGGCTCGTTCACCACACCGTAGCTCAGCACCTTCAGTCCGCAGCCGTCCAGATAAGCCCGCACGGCAGTGACCGTCTCGGGCGACATGTCGGAGTGTTTGACCGAGCCCTTGAACGCGCCGCCCAGCTTCTGCACGGGCGTCAGCTCGATGGCTTTAAACCCTAACCGTTTGCCCGTCTCAATGGTCTCGACCATCGTGCGGTCCCTGAACGTATAGGCCTGCAGCGCCAGCGTAAAAGAAGGCTCGGAAGCCGAGCAGGAGATCGCCGCTAAAAGAACTGCTGTCAATCCTGTGAACCGTGTTTTCATATGTTTAAAAACTCTCAACGCTGAACGCTCACCTCTCACCGTTCAAGTGGCTTTCCTTGCGAGTTGAAAGTTGAACGTTGAGCGTTGAACGTTAGATTCCTCAGAACTCCCATCCGGGCCGGATGAAGGGCTTGATGAGCGCGTTGGCCTGTTTGTTGTCGGAGATACAGTTCGCCGCATCCCAGTTGATTTTTCCGGGAATGCGCTGGGCCATGCAGCCGACCAGCATGCTCTCGACCAGCGGCACCGAATGCGCCGTGCATGAGGTTGTCTTGCCCTCGCCGCGGCATGCGTTGAGGAATTCGAGATGCTGGCTCTGGTTTTTCGCGCGCGGCAGCGTCACCGGCACCGCCTGACAGGCCTCGTGCTTGTCGAGCGACTTCATCTTCGCCTCACCCTTGAGGCCGAGGTAGCTGACCTCGCCGTAGTCGTCGGTGTTCACCAGCATGCCCTTGTCGCCCACGATGAGGCAGCCGGTCGTGGGCACCTGGCCGAGCGTGGCGACGACCTGCGGCATTATCTCCGGCGCAGGCTTCTTGTAGCCGTCGTACCAGAAGAGATTCACGGAAGGCTTGCTGCCGCGCGCGGCATAGGTGAGGCACACTTTGCTGGTTTTGGGATAGGTGTCGTCGAAATGCTCTGAAACCTCAACCGCTTCACCCGCGATGATCTCGCCCAGTTCCAAGCCGCGGAATGCGAGGTTCATCGTGTGGCAGCCCATGTCGCCGAAAGCGCCTGTTCCGAAATCGTAAAACGCCCGCCAAGCGATGCGGTGGTACGCGCCTTTTTTAAAAGGGCGCACCTTCGAAATGCCCAGCCAGAGATCCCACGACATTTCCGGGGGGATCGGATCAGCACCCTCGGGCCGCTGCAGCGGCTGTTTCCAGCCCCAAACGCAGCCGGGAAAAATCTCGGGGCGGTTAGTCCATACATGCACTTCGCGGACGTTGCCCAGAATGCCCGAGCGCAGGATCTCCACGCCGCGGCGCAGGCCGTCCTTCGCGCTGCCGTGGTTGCCCATCT
>CAYSXF010000305.1:0-5777 GCA_964434815.1 uncultured Lentisphaeraceae bacterium | reverse complement strand
CACCAGCACCTCCTGTTCCGTTAGCTCATTCGACCAGTGCGCAACATTCTCGGCGGTCAGTTCGCGCTCAAGCTTAGCGATTCCATCAACCTCTTTGGGCAGCAGCACGGTCATAGCCATGCCTTTGCCCTGATACGGCAACTCCAGAAGGTCGCACGCGGGCAGACTAGCATACCGGCACTTCACTTTCTCTGTCATCATCGGCGTCTGCACGGTTTGGCCGGCCGCGATGTTAAAAGCGGAATCCTTTGTGTTGGCTGTTTTGAAAGGGCTCCTCCACAACCCTTTGAAATAAATGGCGTTGACCAAAACCAACCGCGTGGTTTCATCGAGAACGCCGAGCTGGATCAAATCCTTAATCCTCGCACCGGTCTTGTCCTCCACCCAAGCGTTGATCTGCCTGCGTGCTGCCTCGCTCCCCCGCATGTAGTCCAGGGCCGTGATTTGAACCCCGTAGTGCATGTTGATAAGCGACAAGTAATCGGCCAAGAGCGGATCCCCCTTTTGCGGCCAGAGCGAGTTCGCGACACTCAAACGGACGCTACCATCCTGCTGCACGCGCCGCAACTGCGACTCCACTTTGCTGAAGGCCGGATGCAGGTCGGTTTGGCTCAGGGTGAAGTGAAGTGCCGCCGCCATCTCCTTTTCAGTCTTGCCGCGAGCCCCTGCATAGGTCATGGCCAGTGCCGTCGAGATACTGTACGGAGAGAAGAAGGCGTTCCCTTCCGCTTCCGAAAGTTCGTGATACAGAGCAAAGGCAAATGCGGAGTTACCCCGGACGAGCGCCTCCACGTCCGGCTGTGCGCCTTCAGCAGCAACGGATACGAATGAAACCAGTGACGAAATTAAAGCGCAGAACCACACCGTGCATCTCATGTTCCACTTCCTTTCCCTGTTAACAAACGTATGACCAGATTATTCACGAACACCGGAGCAGCGACTCAGCTCGACAGGAGGCACGGCTGTTCTCTCAAAGCGGTTGCTGGCAATAACACCACCGCTGAAGCTGTCTAGCCTGATCGCGGAGGCACCGGGCCGGATGAAGGTGTTGCAGGTGATGACAATATTGCTGAAGGTTGGCGAACCGCCATCATAGGTGTGCGTGTGCATCGAGACCGCCGCACCGTGAGGCTGGGGATTCACGTCGGCGAACAGGTTGCCGGTGATCGCAATGCCGTGCGCCACACCGCCCTCGACATAAGGGAAGTCGCTGTTGATCTCAATGCCGCAGCCCTGGCGCTCGAACACGCAGTCGCTGACCGTGCCGGGACCGGACTGGATCAGCAGCCGCTGGTAGTTGTCCCGGAAATCGCAACCCACGACCCGCCAGCCGGCGCATTCGTGGTCGGGCCATTCCACAATCGCGTTCGTGAAAACGGCCACCGGCCTGTCCGCTAAAATAACGTTGCCCGCTTTGCTCGCGACGCGGGCGGTGCCGAGTTCTTGCCCCGTGTTCCGGTCGCGGAAAAGCAGCCGGTCGCCGGGCACGGCATCGCGCGCCACGGTGCGTTCAAATTCACCGCTGCGCACAAAAGTCACGCGGTTGCCGGCAAGACTTTCAATGTGACCCCAGTAGCCGTGAAAGTTTGCGATGTCGTCGCCGGTGTGCCGCATCACCACGCCGTCAAGCGTCGTTCCGTAACGCGTCGCGCAGAACATGAAGCCCTCGCCGCCCTGCCACTGGCTCGTGCCCGGGCGCGGACCAAAATAGCAGTTCTTCCACAGATGGCCGCCCTCGCCGCCCCATTCCGCGCCCCAGCCCTTGGGGATGAAGACCTTGAGCCCCTCCATGGTCAGGCGGTCGCAACGGATGAGCTCTATAGCGCACGAAACCGTATAAATGCACGACAGCCCATCGCCGACTTCCAGCGTGCCAAGGCCGCCATAGGTCTGCCGCCAATGCGGATCACCGATCGTGTCGAGCAGCCGGGTGTCACCCATGGTCACATAATAGCGGCCGGCCGTTCCGGAAGGCGCAATATCCGTATACTTCAAGTGCGTGCCGCCTTTTTGCAGCGCATAAAGCGGCGCACAGAACCGGCCGTCAGCCTTGAACGGCAGCACACGCTGTTCGAGCTTGCCCCCGAACGTAGATGGCACTGTGAGTCCGGGCGAGAGTTCGATCTCGAAGCGGTTGCGGCTGGAATCAAGCTGAGTGATGCGGCCCTCAACATGGCCTCGCGTGCCGCGGTCGAGCGTCGCGCCTCGGAAGATGATGTTGCTGCACTCCCTGAAGCCGAGGGCGAAATGCGCGTGCGGCGCTTGGTCGTCGGGCAGGTCGAACCAGAACGTCGAGCCGGTGGCGTCGACAGTGAACGGATGTGCGGCGTCGCGTCGCAGACCGCTGAACTCCAGCGCGAAGCGCACGCCGTCGCGGCCCCAACCTTCATGTCCAAAGCGGTAGTCGCCCGGCTGAATCCGAACCGACTCCATGCCGTTGCTGAACGCCGCGAGCACCAGCGGGAGCACCTTTTTTCCAGCTTCGCGCTGCGCCTGTTTCTGAGCCTCGGTGAACTGTGGTCCGGCGGGCGCAGCCAGGCTGAACGGCACGTCCTGCGACGCTGCGGGGGTTGGCATGCGGCCTGCCACGCAGATCGCCCCCGCTGACAACGCAACCACGACGCTGATAAACCTTCGTTTCATCGCCACATCCATGGCAGCCCTGTCGATACCGCCGCCTTCGATCGCGCGGCGGCTCATTTTGCCGTTACTTCTTGTCGATCCCGCTGTCAGTCTGGAACGGCGAAGCGGGCAACCCCTCTTTGTTGTACAGATTGCAGGTGGGATTGTTGGCCCACCCGTAGCGCACAGCCACGGGCTGCTTGACCTCCGGCGCACTGACGAGCACCGACTGCCCGTCGATCGCGGCGTCGGCCCACACCCACTTGCGGTCGGCTCCGCAGATCGCGAACCCTTCCAACGGGCTGCCGGGACGGTTGCGCACCAGCGGAGCGGTCTCGTTCGACACGGTCTTCACGTCATATCGGGCGGGCAGTTGCTTCGCCGCCAGTTCACCGCCCACGGGATCGAAGCTCAGGCGGATCTTGTCGCCCTCAACCTTCATGGAGCTGTAAACCGGGCCGGTGTAGCGTCCGCCCTTGCCGTACTGCTTGGCCAGCGCGATTTTGGCCAGGCGCGAGCCGACCTCCATCTTGTTCCGCGGGTGGATGTCGCTCTGCTCGCCGATGTCGATCAGCACGGCCTGCCCCGTGTTCGGCAGCCGGAGCGTCAGATTCTGCGCCTCGCGCAACGACGCCCATTGGCTGTCGTCCGGCTTATCCGTCTTGGGCAGGAAGTTGGCCAACTGGCAGAAATAGAAAGGGAAATCGCCTTGCGCCCACTGTTTGCGCCAGTCGCTGATCATGACCGGGAACAGCGTGCGGTACTCCTGCGCCTTGCTTGCGTTGCTTTCGCCCTGATACCAGATAGCCCCTTCGATCGCATACTGCACCAGAGGAACAATCATGCCGTTGTAAAGCGACGTCGGCGTCCACGAATTCTTGTCTGGCTCGGCGCCGATATTTTTCGGAGCAGCCTTGGCCAGGCTGGGTTTCGCCGGCGCGGGTTTACCCTCACTTTTGGCCCGAGCGGCTTCCTTATCCCAAGCCTTCAGCGCAGCCTGATACGGTTTATTGACCTCGTCTTCCCACTTCTTGTAATTGACCTGAAACTCGGCGCGGTCTTTCGCATACTTCGCCTTCACCTCAGGCAAATTCTTGACCAAATTCTCATACTGCTCCACATAGCCTTTCAGCTCCGGCTCCGCTTGCAGGCTTGCGAGGCTCGCCCACGACTGGGCAGGTGTCCCGCCCCAGCATGTCTCAATCAGCCCCACGGGCAAACCGGTCGCCAGATGAACATCGCGGCCAAAGAAATAGGCCACGGCAGAGAAGCCGCCCCACCCGCCTTGCAGCGGCAGCGTCTCAGGGCTGCACTCCACCCACTTGCCTTCCACATCGGCCTGAGGCTGCAGGACCGAGGCGTTCTTCACTCGGAACAAACGGATCTTGGGATACTTGGCCTTGGGCAGCTCAGCCGCCGCGTTATCTGCCATGCCAATGCCCATCTCCATATTGGACTGGCCCGAGCAGATCCATACCGTGCCGACCAGCACGTTGGTGACCGTGAGCGTATTCTTGCCCGTCACGGTCAGCGTGCCGCGCGTGTCGGCCGCCAACGGCTTGAGGCTGACCTTCCACCTGCCCTGCGCGTCAGCCGTAGCGGCAAGCGACTGACCGGCAAAGCCCACAGTCACCTTTTCCCCAACGTCGGCGCTTCCCCAGATCGCCGCCGGCTTGTTGGCCTGCAACAGCATGTTGTCGCTGATCAGCGCCGGAAGTTTCACGTCAGCCAGCGTGGTCGAGGCCAAAGCCAGACACGACATTGCCACCGTTGTCCCAAGAACTTGTTTCACTCGAATCCTCCCTCTCGTCACATTTCCGCAGAATAAAGATCACGCACGCGTCCATCAGCGAATGAATAATTATTATCGCCTATGGCCATCCTGTTTATCAATCAGAAATTCAATTCCGTCGTCGGCGGTGATTCTGTTGGAAGCCGTCCCCTGCATCATCTATAATGTACCAATGGTACTCAACAGGATTCGGGTGGTGATTGTGTTGCTTCTCGCCGTACGCCTCTGCGCGGCGTTGCCTCCTGTCCTTATTTCGGAGTTTATGGCCGAGAACAGCGGTATCATACGTGATCAGTTCGGCAACGCTTCCGACTGGCTCGAGCTGCAGAACACCACCGGCAGCCCGATCAACCTGCTGGGGTGGTCTTTGACCGACGACGCGGCCGTGACCGGCAAATGGATTATTCCGAACATCACCTTGCCGCCGTTCGGCACACGCCTGATCTGGGCCTCTAACGCCGATTTGCGTGACCCCGCTGGCGAACTCCACACCAATTTTGCGCTCAGCAAAAAAGGCGAGTACCTCGGCCTCTACGACGCCAGTGGCACGCTGGTGCACGACTATGCGCCGACTTTTCCTGCCCAGTACGAGAACATCTCCTACGGCTATGCGCTCTCGTTTGTGACCACGAACACGACGGTCCTGGTCTCTAACACGTCGCCTGTCCGCGCTTTCTGCCCCGCTGACAACAGCCTCGGCACGCTGTGGCGGCAGCCCGCTTTCGATGACTCGTCGTGGGCCAGCGGCATTTTTCCTGTGGGTTATGGCACGAAGATCCCCGCCTGGCTTCCAGAGGTCAACTTCAACCTCCAGAGCATGGCGCTGGGCAAACCAGGCGTCTATCTCCGCACGACGTTCGTGCTGCCGGAAGCTGCTGCCGTCAAGTCGCTGGCTTTCGATATGTCTTACGACGACGGCGCGGCCATTTTCATCAACGGCACCTTCGCATGCAGCGCGAACTCGCCTCCGTACCAAACGCTGAGCAACACCAATTATGCACCGTTGGTTCTCGGAGACCCGTCCACCCTCGCCTCGACTGACGTCAGCGCCATCACGAACTGCCTGACCGACGGCATCAACGTGATGGCCGTACACCTCATGAACTGTAACTCCTCCAGCAGCGACATTTTCCTCAAGCCGCGCCTGATCTCCGTTTTGAAAATGATGGTCGCCACGAACGAGCCCACCTTCCTGATCACCGCCACGCCTGGCACCCTTAACAGCGACGAGACCTCTCAGCGCCTATTCCAAAAGGTGACCTACTCCCAGCCGTCCGGCATCTTTACCACCAATTTCACGCTCACCCTCTCCGGCAACCTCACCGCACAAACGATCCGCTATACGACGAACGGCGCGGAGCCC
>CAYSXF010000304.1:0-5799 GCA_964434815.1 uncultured Lentisphaeraceae bacterium | reverse complement strand
GTGATGCTGAACACCGACCTTCCCAAGCGGCTGGAGATTGCCCAAGCGCGAGTCAGCCAGTTGCAGGCAAAGGCTGCGACGTCGGCAACTGCCGCGCAAAGCTCGCCCCAAGCGGCGTGGCAGTCCCTGCTGGCGACGACCCAGTTGACGGCGAAGGGGTTGACCGATAGTGTCGGCGATGTCCGTGTCAGCCCGCTCTTGCAATCCAAATGGGGCCAATCGGTGGTCTGGGGTCCGAATGGTGAAACGAACAACGTCTTTAACTATTACACGCCCGACCACGATCCTTGCGGGTGCATAGCGACATCAGGCGCGCAACTCATGCGGTATCATCAGTACCCGACGAATCGTGTCGCTGCGGCGACGTATGAGATTGAGGTGGAGGGCGTATCGTCTAACGCGACGATGATAGGCGGTCTTTACGATTGGGCGGACATGCCGCTCGTGCCGCCCGACACCGTGACGCTTGACCAGCAGCAGGCGATCGGGAAGCTCACGTATGATGTGGGCGTCGCATCCTACATGTGGTATTCAAGCGGCGGCTCTTCGGCTACTTCTGTTGATTGGGCCACGGCCTTAACGAGGGATTTCAAATACGCGAATGCGGTGTCTATATGGGGGAAATCCATATCATCGAACCAGTATGGCAACACCATTCTTTGCAATTTGGATTTGGGTTATCCCGTTTCGATCGGTATCAGTAGCGACACATCGGGACATCAAGTGATCGGGGATGGATACGGGTATAACAGCGGCGCACTTTACACCCATCTCAATATGGGGTGGAGCGGGATCAGCGACGCCTGGTACAACTTGCCCAACGTGGATGACAATCAATACCCCTTCACGGTCGTTGACGTAGTGATTTTCAACATTTTCCCTTCGATGACCGGCGAGATTGTCAGCGGCCGCGTGGTTGATCCTTCGGGAACGCCGGTGAGCGGGGCGGAAGTCACGGCGGTGAACACGGCGACGCATGCCGCCCTGCCTGCGGTTAAGACGAACGATAAAGGCATCTATGCGATTGTTGTTCCGGAGCCGTCCGGGTCGGGTAG
Source organism: uncultured Lentisphaeraceae bacterium (assembly GCA_964434815.1). GTDB lineage: Bacteria > Verrucomicrobiota > Kiritimatiellia > RFP12 > UBA1067 > CAYSXF01. The sequence goes on along the minus strand of CAYSXF010000304.1, from coordinate 4,744 downwards.
CAACTATACAGTGACAGCGCAGTCGCAGGGCCTTGCTGGCTCAATAACCGTAAGCAATCTCAGCAAAAGTGCTACGGGATCGATTCCTGGGTACGGCGTGGTCGGCAACCGCTGGGGGGTCAATCTGACGTTGGCCATCACAGTTACCTTCGACCCGCAGGGCGGTACGGTGAGCCCTGCTTCGAAGCCCGTGGCGCTAGGCGAAACCTACGGGACGCTGCCGACGCCGGTACGCGCGAACTACATCTTCGGAGGGTGGTGGACCGGAGAAAACGGGACAGGGGACCTAGTGACCGATGCGACGGTTGTCTCCGCGCAGACCAAGTATACGCTCTATGCAAGCTGGAGTTCTATTCCCAACCAGCCACCTCTGGTCACGAAACGGTCGCCGGCGGCCGACCCGGCCGCGATCAGCGAAGGCGCTTCGGTCGCCTTCAGCGTGACTGCCGACGACAGCACTGATCCTGTCGCGGCGCGGCGCGGTATGTCCAACGTCACCTGGTATGTGGACGGCACACTCAAGCAGGAGACGAAGACGGGCGCGCCGAACGCCATCACCAGCGCGTTCACCTTCAAGACCGACGCAAGCACAGTGCAGGGTGCGGCTTCGAAGGACATCACGGTCAGGGCCGTCGCGCTGGACAAGCAAGGCGGGGCCACTGAAACCAACTGGACGGTGCGGGTGAACAACGTGCCCGCCGCGCAGACCGTCGCCTTCAAGGCCCTCCCGGTCATGGCTCTCGGCGCCACGAATTTCAACCCCGGCGCGACGGCGTCTTCCGGGCTGCCGGTGGCGTACACGAGCGCCGCGCCGGCCGTGGCTGTGATCGTCGACGGACAGATCCATGTAGTCGGGGCGGGCACGGCGGTGATCACGGCCTTGCAGCCGGGCAATTTCGACTACAAGGCCGCCTCGCCTGTGACGCAGACGCTGACGGTCAAGGCGAGCCTGACGGCGGACATTCCCGGCGGTGGCGGCACAGTGACCGGCGCGGGCCTGTACGCCCCCGGCGCCAAGGTCGCCCTGACGGCGAAACCCGCGGCCAACTATACGTTCCTGCGCTGGGAGGACGGCTCCCAGACCACCGCTCGGAGCCTCACGATGCCCAACGCCAACCTGGCGGTGTCGGCGCTCTTCGGCATCACGACCAACGTGCCTCCGCCCGCGGTCGCCGCCCCCGGAGCGCAGCAGGCGATGGTCGGCGTGTTCTTCACGCTGCCGCTGGACATCGCCTCCGACAGCCTTCCCACAGTCACGGTGACCGGCCTGCCCGCCGGCCTGGCCTACAACGCGGCCACGAAGACGGTCGCGGGCGTGCCGTCGGCGGCCGTCTCGAACAAAGTCGTGGCGGTCTCCGTCAAGAACGCGAACAAGGCCACGGGCACGAACTCCTTCCTCGTGACGGTCAGCCCGCTCTCCGCGTGGGCGCAGGGGACGTTCAGCGGCACCTGCGCGCTGCGCGGCGGCGCCGCGCCGGGCTCGGCGGTGATGACGGTGACGGCGCTGGGCAAGATCAGCGGCGCGCTCTTCGCAGAGGGCACGAACTATATTTTCAGCGCGGCTTCTTACACCAATGACCCCGTGTTCTCGTTCGCGGCTTCCGCGGTCGCAGGGAAAGTGGGCATCCCTCTGGCCTTTGCCGTGACGCAGGCGCTCGGCTCGGCAGCCTCGGCCCTGGGCGTGGCGGCCGGGAGGCTGGCCGTCACGCCGGACACCGACCCGCTGGCCGTGATGTACCGCAACGTCTGGAAAGACAGGGACATGTCCGCGGCGGCGACGAACTACGCTGGCTACTATACGGCGGCGCTGCCGGGTGGCAGCGAATTCGGTAGCGGCTATCTGGCGTTCACGGTGGACAAGGCCGGCGGAGTGAAGACGGCCGGCAAACTGGCGGACGGCACGGCGGTGTCGCTGAGCGGGACGCTGGTCTATGACGAAGAAGGCGAGGTTTGGACAGCGCTCTACACCGCGCCGGCGGCATACAAGGGCGGCTGCCTCTTCGGCTCGGCCATGTTCTTCAAGGCATCGGGAAGCTCGCCCCTGCTCGTGCGCCCGCTGGACGGGTCGTCCTTCCTGTGGGAGAACCGCAGCCCGCAGGCGACGCAGGCTTACGGCGCGGGCTTCAGCCGGGGGCTTGACCTGACCGGCGGCTGGTACGACACGCTCGGTAACCTGTACCGGTACTACGCGGGCCAAACAATGACAGTCGGCACGGAGGGCGCGCCCGTGCCGGTTCTGGCGGTGGGCACGAACCGCTACGCCTCGGCCTGGTGGGATCCGAACGGCCTCGCGCTGACTGTCACGACCAATAAGGCCGGCTTTATGACCGGCCTCTCGGCCGCCAAAGCGGGTGTGCTCGCGAAGGGGGCTGGCGGTTACGCCTACGCAAGCGCGACCAACGCCGTGGGCCTGACGGTCTCCCTGACAACGGCAACGGGTGTGTTTAAGGGCTCGTTCAGCGCGTGGTTCGATTACGGCGCGACGCATACCTCCAAGAGTGTCGCGTACGAGGGCGTGCTGACGCCCGAGCGCGGGGACGCGTCCGACGGCGTCGCGGGCCGCGGCTTCTTCACCTGGCCGGACACGGCGGCGTATCCCGGCCCGCTGGGCAAGCCGGTGCCGTACACCTTCAGTTGGTCGTACGACCTGAAGATCCTGCTGTCCGAGCCGACTTTGTAAGGCGACAGAAAAATCTCTTGTGCCACTTCTTGCGCGTGCTATTATTTATATAAGTTCGGAGTGAAATCGTGCCGCCATGGCATGGCTCCGACTCGGCAAGAAAGGTGTCGTTATGAAAGCAAACGCCTGTTTTCACATGTCCCTTGTCTTCATCTGCCTGGGCCTGACAGCCGCACCCCTCTACGCCCAAACCCTGACGCAGGGCAATTACACCTACATGGTCAATGACGGAAAAGCCATCATCACGGGTTTCAACTCCTCATATTCGGGAGCGCTGACCGTCCCCGGCAGTCTGGGCGGATATCCGGTAACCGAGATCCTAGAATACGCATTCTACGAGTGCATGGGGCTGACCAGCGTCACCCTTCCCGCGGGCGTCACATCAATCGGACCCATGGCGTTCTACAATTGCGGTGGTCTGAAGACCATTCTCGTCTCCGCTGCCAATCCGGCCTATAGCAGCCTGAATGGGGTTCTGTTCGACAAAAATCTGCACAGGCTTGTTGCCTATCCCGGGGGGAAGGTCGGCGACTATGCCATCCCAGACACGGTTACCGACATCGCTGAATCGGCGGCTATCAAATGCGGCGGTCTGACGAGCGTGACGATTCCTGCCAGCGTCACCAACATCGGCTGGACAGCTTTCGCCGATTGCAAAGGTCTGAAGGCCTTCACCGTTTCGGACGCGAATCCCGCCTACAGCAGCGTGGACGGGGTTCTGTTTGACAAGGGCAGGCTGAAACTGATTCAGTGCCCGGGAGGAAAGTCAGGCAGCTATGCCATACCCGCCGGCGTCACCGCCATCTCGACCGGCGCCTTCAAGGGGTGCCACAACTTGACGGACGTGACCATCCCCTCTGGTATCACGAGCTTGTACGGGTGGACTTTTTACGAGTGCAGCAGCCTGAAGGACATAACGATCCCCTTGGGGGTCAGCAGCATCGGCTACAAAGTTTTCAGCGAGTGCCGCAGCCTGACCAACATCACGCTCTCCGCCAGCGTTATTTCTGTCGATGCCACCGCGTTCGAAAAGTGTGGAAGCCTGAAGGCCATCACCGTTTCCGCTGACAACCCTGCGTACAGCGCGGTCGATGGGGTGCTATTCAGCAAGAACCGGCGGACGCTGGTGCTGTGTCCGGCGGGAAGGGCAGGTAACTATGCCGTTTCCGACACCGTCACTAACATCGCATATAATGCATTCTATGGATGCAGCAACCTGACGGGCGTGACGATCGGTAACGCGGTTACCGCCATCGGAGATGTAGCGTTTTCCGAGTGCGCCGGGCTGAAGCATGTGATCATTCCGGATCATGTCACCGACATTGGCGTCAACGCTTTTGGGTTCTGTGACGGCTTGACGGGCGTGACCGTCGGACGCGGCGTCACCAATATCGGTAGTTACGCCTTTTCCTACTGCAAGAGCCTGAGCGGGGTGTACTTCAGGGGTGACGCGCCGACGGCCTATACGACCGTGTTCGATGGCGACGCGCACGTCACCGCCTATTACCTCGCCACCACGGCTGGCTGGGGCGTCACATTCTACGGCATGCCGACAGCCTTGTGGTCGGGAACCAACCAGCTTCCGCTTCTGACCAGACGGTCGCCGTCAGCCAATCCTGCGGCGGTCGGAGAGGGCGCGTCGGTGGCCTTCAGCGCGACGGCGGACGACAGCACCGACCCGGGCGCGGCGACGCGCGGCTTGGTCTCGCTCACCTGGTTTGTGGACGGCGTCCCGAAATTGGAGACGAAGACGGGCGCGCCGAACGCGATCACGGGCGCATTCACCTTTAAGACTGACGCGGGCACCGTGCAAGGGGTGGCGTCCCGGGATGTGACGGTTACAGCCGTCGCGCTGGATAAACAGGGGGGGACGGCCGAAACCAACTGGACAGTCTGCGTGAGCAACGCGCCTGCCAGCCAGGCGATCACCTTCAGGGCGCTGCCGGTCACCGAGCTGGGCACGACGAACTTCAGCCCCGGCGCGACCGCGTCGTCGGGCCTGCCGGTGGCGTACGCGAGCGCCAACGAAGCCGTCGCGCTTGTCACGAACGGCATGCTCCGCAT
>CAYSXF010000303.1:0-5807 GCA_964434815.1 uncultured Lentisphaeraceae bacterium | reverse complement strand
GGGTAAAGGGCTTCCGCCTTGGGCTTCTTCGCCGGCGTTGCTGCGGCCTTCTTGTCGGCCGCGCCTGCCTGCCCGATCAGCAGAACTCCGAGCGCCAATCCGATTATCCACCCATGATTTCTTGCCGTTGTCATCGCCTGTTGCTTATTGATGAGATCCCCCTTATCGTACGACACGATTATGCGCCCGTTGAGAATGGGTATTAAAGTGAACTTCGGTCGTGCGGGCAAGGTTGCCAAAACGTGCAAAGCGTGTCAAGCGCTGCGGCAAACCCGCAGTCTGGGAGCGCGGGCGCCCTCGCCCGCGAAAAGAGCAATTACAGGCAAGCCCGCAGCCTGTCGTTCTACGCTTGGCTGCGCGTCAGCCTTGCGCAGACTTTCGTGCTGCGGGCGCGGGCGCCCTCGCTCCCAGTCGCTCCGCACACGATACGCATAACCTTCGACCCCCTGTCACTAACACGGGAAGGGGCTATACCGAAACGGAGCTATCCTATACCCGTTTCGGGGCATCCGATACTGGAAAAACATTATAGGAACCCAGTTTTTGGGGTGCATAAGCCGGTTCCAGAGCAGGGAACCGGTTAACGCGCACCTAGCGCACCGTGAGAACAGTCCCCTTCGGCGTGTGGATGATGATGGACTGGGTGGCAGCTTCCCAAATGACGCGGGAATTGGATGTGAAACCAGGCAGACTCCAGGTGTTCAAGTTTTCCGGATTCGTGATGGCGCCCGTGAGTTTCACCAGTGCCACCCGTGTGGGCAATATCCCCGTAAGGTTCAGGTTGACCGTCACATTCGCACCCACCGTTAACCCGCCTGAAACCTGAAGCATATCGGCTGACCCGTTGAGGCAATCTTCTCTTATTGCGCTGTTCGCGGCAAAGGTGAAATTGGTCACCTGCAGCACGCCTACCGAATTCGTGCCGCCCGCCGCCAGAGTTCCCAAGAGGGTCACGCCGCCGACCACCACTCCGCTGCCAGCCAGGGTCTGCGCAGACCCCACCGCAAAGCCGGTGACGCTCGACACATCGCAGGTGGAGCCGGACGCCACCGAGATCACCAGCGAGTTGCTGATCGAGCCTGTCGACGCGAGCTTCAGCGTGCCGTTGCTGACCGTGGTGGCGCCGTTGTAGGTGTTCGTTCCGGAGAGCGTCAATGTGCCGGTGCCGGTCTTGGTCAAGCCGCCGTCAACGGTGGTCCCCAAGGCGTCATGCTGCAGGGCGATGGAGACGGTGATGGCCTTGCCGTTGCTGTCGAAGGTCGCCCCGCCGCTGCTGATCCAGGCGTTCTGGCCGGCGGTGGCGGCAGTGTCGGGGAAGAAGTTGCTGCTGGCGGTGGAGCGGGCCTGCACCGTGACCCCGTTGAAGAACAGGTCCGCAGCGCTGGTGCTGCGGCGTTTGAAATAATTGCACTGGAGTGTGCCGCCGTTGAAACGGTAAATGCACGTCGCATTTCCGCCAAAGCTGATCATCGTGCCAAGAATGACGCCCGAATTCAGGTTGACCACGGCGCCGCCCGTGATGTAGCCGTTGAGCAATTCGTTGACAATGCTGAGCGTGCCGCCGGAAATAGTAACGGTGCCGCTGTTGACGAAATAGGCGGTTTCGTTCAGCGTGCCGCTGGTGATAGTCAGCGTGCCGCCTGCCGCCACCGTTGAGGCGGTCCCGGCGTTGTTGGTGGAGGAAAGAACCCCGCTGCCCGCGCCGGTGCTGGTGAGCACGGCATTGCCGGTGACGGTGAAATTGGTGACGGTTTCCGTCCGGTCGGCCAGATCGAACGTGCCTCCTGCCAAGGAAAGCGTGGAGACGTCGGACAGCACGTTTCCGCTCGTACCACCGAGTTTGAGCGTGCCGGCCGTCACGAGGGTCGTTCCGGTATAGGTATTCGTGCCGGACAGGATGAGCGTGGCCGCGCCGGACTTTGTCAGACCGCCCATGCCGCCGATAGCCGCGCCGCCAATGGTGTAAGCTCTGGTGCTGGCATTAACCGTCACCGAAGCAGGGGCAACTGCGCCGGGAGTGATGTTGACGGCCGGCGAATCCGAGCCGGTGTCGTCGAACAGCACGGCCTCATTGTCGGCATAGGTCGACGGCACCCAGTTCGCGGTGGTCGTATCCCATGCGTTCGCCGCGAGGCCGCCTTGCCAAATCATGGCGGCCGCGGTGCCGGTGCCGGTGACCGTCAGGGTCACACTGGTTGCGCCGACGGTGAGAGTGGCGTTGGGATAGAGGTGGTCGAGGGCTAGCGTACCGCCGCCTGTTTTCGCGGAGTAGGTCATCAGGGTATAGATGCCGGCGGGCGCGGTCCCGAACGGCGTGGAGAGCGTAATCGTGTTCGCGCCGTTTAAAACCAGGGCGCCGGACGCGCCGGAAACTGCGATCAGATCGGATGTGGCGGCGACGTTCGAAAGCTTGAAGTTTAGCAAGGCACCATTGAGCGTCAGAGAAGTCGCGCTGTTATTGGCAAGCGTGAGCGTGCCGATGCCGCTGTTGCCGGGCATTAGCTTTGCGCCCGCAGCGGCGCTGACGGTGCCGCTGATGGTGCCTGTGCCGCCGAGGCTTGCGCCAGCCGCCACGGTAAAGGCGCTGCCGGTGGCAGACGAACCATTGACCAGCAAGGTGCCTGCCGACACAGTCGTCGTCCCGGTGTAGGTGTTCGCGCCTGAAAGCGTCCAAGTGCCGGTGCCGCTCTTGGTGATGGCCAAACTGTTGCTGACGTTGCCGATGTTGCCGCTCATTACGCCGTTGCCAGCGCCGATGAGTTGTAGCTGCGGGGTGGGGCCTGGCCCGCCGATGTTGACTGCGCCGCTGAAGGTCAACGTCTGTCCGGCCACGGTGTTTTCGATGCAGCCGCCGCTGGCCGTGCCGCTCGGGCTGCTGATGGTGATGGCACGGTCGCACATGCCGCCGCTGGCACCGGTAAACTGCAGCGTTCCAAGCGTCGCGCTGCCGTTTTGACCGAAGGCGATGCTGTTCCCTTTGCCAAGGGCGGACGGCGTGCCGCTGTTGGAGATCGAGTCGATGCTGATTGTCCCTGCAAGAATATTAACGCCGCCAGAAAACGAGTTTCCGGCATTGCTGAGGGTCAATATGCTACTATCCGTGCGGGTGAGCCCGCCAATGCCCGTGGCGATGAGTCCGGTTTCGATGACGTTTCCAACACCGCGGAAAAGGACCGATTGGCCCGCGCTATTCGTGATGCCGCCGCTCAGGGTGAGGAGACCGGCACCGCCATTATTCACTTGGGCATTGGAGCCCATCAGGTTGATGATTCGGTCGGAGGAGGCTGTCACCCCGTTATAAATCAGAGTTGTGACCAAGTCGATGGTACCGTTGGCTGCGTTGGTGGGTGCGCCGAGGGCGCTGCCGCCCGCGCCCACATTGCCGATGGTGTTGACACTCAAGGTGCCGGCGCTAATGGTGGTCTTGCCGGAATAGGTGTTCGTGCCGGACAGGGTGACGATCCCGCCTCCCGCCTTGGTCAGCCCCTGGGATCCGCCGCTTTCACTGATGACCCCGGAGACAATCAGGTTATGAATAAACGTTGAGCTTGAGTTCGCGGTGAACGTGCGGGTGCCGCTGAGGATCATATCGACGGCGAGCGTGTCTGTGATCGTCCCAGCGAGCGTTGGGAGGGTGTTCGCGACGTTGCCGCCAAGGGTGATTCGGTTTCCGGACACGGAGAAGGCGTTCGTCTTGCCCGACGTATTGTCGTTGGAGAAACTGATGGCCGCAAAGCCGGTGTTGGCGGTGAAGTCGTTGGTCGTCGCGGTGCGTGTATTGCCGCTGAAGGTCAGGCTCGCCGAGCCGTCGCCGGCGGGCGCGCCGTCTGGGCTCCAGTTGGCGCCTGTCAGCCAGTCGTTGTCAGAACCGCCACCATCCCAGAGGAAGGCGGCGCGCAAGGCGGAGGGAGCGCCCAAGGCCAGCGACAGCATCAGAGCGTAACTGCGAAGCAAGTCGAGCCGGCGAGCGGCAGCGGTAGTTGTTTGCATAGCATTCATGACCCCTTGTGACGATTAACAAGATAGTGTCAGTGTTACGCGCAACGGCTTTGAATGCAAGCCGGAAATGTTTAATAACTCGGCTTTCATCCGGCCTTATATTGGATAGCCATTATTGCAACGACGACCGTCGGAACAACGCTGGCGGATTTTACGGACCGTTCGCTCGGTGTCGGTTATCTGAACAGGCACCCTCCGCTTCGGTGACGCTGTCCCGGAACGTTTTGGCCGCGCAGGCGTCGCAGTGGCCGAGTGCATGAAGGACGGCGGTGTGCGCGCTCAAGTATTCCTCGATCTGCAGCAGATACCCTTCGTCGTTGCGGATGCGCTTGCAGGTGGCGCAGACGGGCAGAAGCTGTTCAAGCGTTTTGATCTCCGCCAGAGCTTGCTGCAGGTCGGCCTTCGTTTGATTGCTCCTCAGCAACAGCTCCCTGATCCGCACCACACTGTAGCCGTTGATCAGGAACGACGAGATACGGATCATGGCGCTCCAGCTCCCGTAGAACCAACTGCTGTAAGGGTGTCCGGAGTAGACGTCAATCGAGTACCAAAGCCCTCCACACAGAGCCGAAACGATGAGCGTCCTTAGCAGACCGCAGCTCCAGCCGGCCAAGGAAATCGGGATGAAGTAGAAAACAAAGAACTGCAGTTCGTAGCCCGACGCCCAATCGAGCACGCCCATCATCAAAGACAGAATGAGCGCAGCCAGAAACAGGAGCCATGGCGACTTGCCGGATGATTCCGTTGATGTATCATACATGGTGTAAGAATCCCAAAAGCAGTGGCAGGAAGTCAAGCACACCGAAATATACGGGCAGGCAGGCTGAGATCTTTGGCAAAAGGAGTCCTCACGAGATCTCTGTGACAGGGTCGCCGTGGGATTTCAGAGCACTTCAGGAGAAGAATGGAACCCTCGGTATTTAAGGGTTCAAAGTGGCGGAGAGGGAGGGATTCGAACCCCCGGTACCTTGCGGCACGCATGATTTCGAGTCATGTGCATTCAACCAGGCTCTGCCACCTCTCCTGCAAAAGTGGGCACAAGAATAGCGGAAACAGGGTGGGGCGGTCAAGGCGGAGTTTGCTCTTTTACCTGTTTTTCTCACCTTTCGCATTGCGTCGAGTGCGCTATCAAGCTATTGTGAAACGGTTATGTGATGCAATTCGGATGACCTGATATGGCAATTGACGTAATCGTTGTGGAAGATGACAGCCGGCTGAGGTCTGGGCTGACGGAAATCATCGACAGTGACCCCGCGTGCGACTGCGTGGGCGCGTTCGGCTCAGGGGAAGAGGCGTTGGAGAAGGCTCCGTCGCTCAAACCCCATGTCGCCGTGATGGACATCAACCTGCCGGGCATGGACGGCATCGAATGCGTGCGCCAGCTTTCCGAAAAACTTCCTTCGCTGCAGATCGTGATGCTGACCGTGTATCAGGACACGAACAATTTGTTCAGGGCCTTGGCGGCCGGGGCGCACGGGTATCTGGTCAAGCCGGCGCGGGCGCGCGACCTGCTGGCGGCGATCCGCGATATTCATCAGGGCGGCGCGCCGATGACGAGCGCGCTGGCGCGTAAAGTGGTGGACGCATTCCGCAAGCAGACGACGCCGGTGTCACCGTCGCCCAGCGGCCAGGCGCCGGACGGCGAGACAGGCGAACTGGCCCCGCGCGAGCGCGAGATTCTGGACCTGCTCGCCCAAGGCTTTTCGTACAAGGAGATCGCCGACAAGCTGAACGTGGCTTTCGCGACGGTGCACACCTATGTGCTGCGAATCTACAAGAAGCTGCACGTGCGGTCCAAGAACGCGGCG